>JAZGDE010000001.1:0-49788 GCA_036477295.1 Bacteroidota bacterium
GTTGGAGCGGCTGCGAAAGACTCGACCGCGTTCTGGTCTGGCCTCCTTCTTGCTAGGCCGAGTTCTCCATCACCAGGGTGAATTCAATCGGTCGCAGGAGGTCTTGACTCAGAACTCCGAATCACTCTCTCATCCATTCCTCAAGTATCTGTCCGCGTACACACAAGGTCTGAACCTCTACTACCTCGGACAATTTCAACCAGCGAAGATACTTTTCTGGAACTCTCTCAACTTCAGACGTTCGATGTATTATCAGAGCACAGTGGACGACTGGATTGAGCGGTGTGACTGGATGTCCGAGTTCGGCGGAAGGTATCTTGACTCTCAATAGGGTGTTCAGTATTTTATTTTTTTGAACTATCATATTTTCTGCGTGATACGAACGTGCACTCTCGTTTTCAGCGCGTATTGCTGACGCGCCTTCGGCTCATCGGCGACATCGTACTGACGACGCCAATCATCAAGTCGATTCGCGATGCACTACCCGATGCCTACATAGCCTACCTTGGGGAACTCCCTGGGGTAACGCTCCTTGAAGGCAACCCGTATCTGAACGAAATCTTTGCGTACAATCCGAATTCCAGTTTCTCCAAGCGCCTGTTTGTGTACCCGCGGCTGCGGAAGCGCGGTTTTGACCTCGCGATTGACCTCTTCAGCAACCCTCGGAGCGCCCTCCTAATCTACGCGACAGGGGCCCGAGTGCGCATCGGCGCAGGAGAAAGGCCGCGCAGCCGATTGTACACCCATCGGGTCGTTGACGACGGGAGGCCGAAAAGTGCGATCGACTTTCACGCACAGTACCTGCAGGCGGTAGGGCTGCCGCTGACCTCTCGTCAAACGAAAATTTTCTTGTCGGAGGAGGAACGGCGCGAGGCACGGATCTACTTGCACTGGCAGGGGATTGACTTCGACCGGCCGATCGTCGGGTTATATCCAGGGGCCTCCTGGCCTGCCAAGATGTGGCACAAAGAGCGGTTCGCGGAACTGGCAGATCTTTTGATCGCGAAACTTGGAGCGCAGGTTGTATTTACGATGGGTCCGAGCGATCGGCAATTGATTGAGGAAATCTCTGCTCGATGCGTCGGATCCATCAAAGTGCTTGACGTCCTCCCGCTGCGGCAGCTGGCGGCTGTCCTCTCCTTCTTTCATGTGTATGTTGCGAACGACTCAGGTCCGATGCATATGGCGGTTGCGGTTGGAACAAGGACGATTGGGATCTTCGGTCCTGGAGAAGAGGAGATCTGGTTCCCGTACAATCGCGAAGATGGTCACCTCGCTCTCCGAAAGGATGTCTGGTGTCATCCCTGTCATCTGGATTTTTGCGACAAGGAAGGCGAGGGATATATGAAATGCATGAAGTTGCTCGAGACCAAAGAGGTGTTCGACGCTGTCCGAGAGAGGGTTGAATCCTCGACCGTGAGCAGATAGGGAGGGTTGCTTATCAGCGCGTAGTTTGAGCCACCAATGCCGCCGCGCTGCCAGCTCAAACGGAAAAAACATCCTTGAGCAGACGATGTGCACTGGACAATACGGCTACTTCACATGAGATATACTCGAAAACCTCCAGGAGGAAAAAAGCATGAAACAAGTGGAGAAAATAGATTCAGCGAAGGTTTTTCGGGGAGGTGTATTCCTCTGCGGAGTTTTTCTCCTTGCAGTCCTTGTTTTCGCCTCGAGCACTGCCCAGAATTCCACAATCAAATTTGAAAGAGACAAGACGGGTGTACGAGTCCCTGTTGGCTTCACGCCGCGAAGTATCTTGGCAGATACTTTATACCACTACCATCATTGGTTCGACAGGGGATACTCGGGCTACAAGCCTGACACGACCCTCACTGAACGACTGAAGGAAGCTTTCACCGACGACATCAAGCTCCTTGTCTTCTACGGAACCTGGTGCAGCGACACAAGGAGGGAACTCCCACGGCTGATGAAAATACTGGATACTGTCGGATTCCCTAAGGAAAGAGTGAAGCTATGCGCCGTGAACAGAGCCAAGGAGAGCGGTGATGACTTTGCGAAGAAACACGGCCTCAAGCTCGTGGCGACGGTCATCATCTATAAGGACGGAGAGGAGTTCGGAAGGATCATGAAACGCCGAAGCTGAGTCTTGAATCTGATATGCTCCAAATTCTCAAAAGACTGCACAATGAGACACAGTAGGGCCGTCGGATTTATCGTCACCGAACTGTGGCTGCGTTGAAGTTCTTTCGAGTTTTACGTTTATTGCAATTGTTCCGTTCCTATCGCAGATTATCCGTCCATTGGTGGAGTCTCCAATGACCGCTATCGTAGACGTCTACGCACGTGAAATCCTCGACTCTCGTGGCAATCCGACGATCGAAGTCGACGTGGTGCTGGAATCTGGCATCATCGGTCGTGCAGCGGTCCCAAGCGGTGCTTCCACGGGCGAGCATGAGGCGGTGGAGTTGCGCGACGGGAACAAGGCGCGCTATGCCGGCAAAGGTGTCCTCAAGGCGGTGAAAAACGTGAACGAGAAAATCGCAGACGCTGTGAATGGATTCGATGTGTTGGACCAGGTGCGAATCGACAGACTCCTCATTGAACTCGACGGCACTCCGAATAAGAGCTCCCTCGGCGCGAACGCGATCCTCGGCGTTTCCTTGGCAGTTGCCAAAGCTGGTGCTCTTGCATTGAAGCAGCCGCTCTATCGATACCTTGGCGGCAGCAACGCTAAAATGCTGCCGGTTCCCATGATGAACATTTTGAACGGCGGCAAACACGCAGACAACAACGTTGACCTGCAGGAATTCATGATCGTGCCTGCGAACGCTCCGAGCTTCGCTGAGGCCCTCCGGATGGGAGCGGAGGTCTTCCACTCCCTGAAGTCAGTCCTCGCCAAGAAGGGTTCCACCACGGCGGTGGGAGACGAGGGTGGGTTCGCTCCGAATCTGAAGTCCAACGAGGAGGCAATCGAGCTGATCCTTGAGGCAATCCAGAAGGCGAACTACAAACCGGCAAAAGACATCTTTCTGGCGTTCGACCCGGCGGCCAGCGAGTTCTATGAGGACGGTGCGTACGTTTTCCGGAAGTCTGACGGTTCGAGGAAAACAAAAGCGCAGATGGTTCAATTCTGGAAAAGGCTTGTGGACCAGTATCCGGTCATCTCGATCGAAGACGGAATGGCCGAGGATGATTGGGAAGGATGGAAACTATTGACCGAGGCGCTCGGCGACCGCGTGCAGCTTGTGGGTGACGACTTGTTCGTCACGAATGTGGAGCGACTGAACCTCGGTATCGAACGGGGTGTGGCGAACTCGATTCTGATCAAGGTCAATCAAATCGGAACGTTGACCGAGACGCTCGAATGCATTGAACTTGCCAAACGAAACGGTTACACCGCCATCATCAGCCATCGCTCGGGTGAGACGGAGGATACGACGATCTCGGACCTCGCAGTGGCGACAAACGCCGGGCAGATCAAGACCGGTTCCGTGAGTCGCACCGACCGCGTGGCGAAGTACAATCAGCTCATTCGCATTGAGGAGGAGCTCGATACGACCGCGGTCTACGCCGGCGTGGCGGCTTTTAAGGCCAAACGGGACTGATGCAGACTGGAGCGGTGGGGCGACCTCATTCCTTATGACGATTAAATTCGGCACAGACGGTTGGCGCGGTGTTATCGCGGACGACTTCACGTTTGAAAACGTGGGCAAAGTCGCCCTTGCGACGGCGAGATACTTTGAAGGCCATCAAAACGCTTCCAACGGCGTTATCATTGGCTACGATTCACGATTTCTTTCGAAGGAATTCGCAGAGTGGTCGGCTAAGGTCATCGGCAGTGCTGGGATGAAGGTTCGTCTAGCGAAAACGATTGTTTCGACTCCTGCAGTCTCTCTGGCTGTCAAGAATCTGAGCGCGGCGGGAGGAATCGTCATCACTGCTAGCCATAATCCCTCAAAGTACAACGGCTTTAAAATAAAGGGCTCGTATGGCGGACCTGCGCATCCGGAAATGGTATCGCGTGTGGAGGAACTCCTTGCAATGATTCTAAAGGAGAGTGGCACAGTCAGGTTACAGCCTCTCGTCGATCTCGAAAAGAACGGGGTAGTGGAAGTTGTTGACCTGAAGAAAGACTATATCGCTGACCTGAGGCAGAAACTCGACCTCCGTCTCATCCAACAGTCGGGGCTCAAGATCATCTACGACGTGATGCACGGTGCCGGTTTGAACACAATGGATCATCTGCTTCCCCACGTACAGCAGATCCGGATGACCTACAATCCGTCCTTCGGTGGGTCAAATCCCGAGCCGATTGAACACAATTTGCAGGAGCTGATCCAATCTGTCCGATCCGGAATGTATGACATTGGCATCGCGACGGATGGTGATGCCGATCGAATCGGTGCCGTTGATGAGAAAGGTAATTTTGTGGATTCCCATCGCATCTTTGCACTGCTCCTCAAATATTTCGTCGAGGTGAAGAAATGGACGGGGGAGGTTGTCAAATCCATTTCAGTGACGGAGATGGTGAATAAGCAGTGCGCGAAGTACGGACTGAAACTACACGAGACACCCGTTGGCTTCAAGCACATCTGTCGACTGATGACGGAGCGCGAAGTCCTGATCGGCGGTGAAGAGAGTGGAGGTCTAGGGGTGAAGGGGCATATTCCAGAGCGGGACGGAATCTACGTGGGACTTCTTCTCTGTGAAATCATGGCGGTTCGAAAGATGAAGTTGAGTGGGTTAGTTCAGGAATTGATGGATGAACTGGGTGAACATCACTTCAAACGGGTCGACTGGCACATCACTCCGCAACAGAAGGAACAGATTATCAGTCGATTCAAGAAAGGAACTGGTTCGATCGGCGGCTACAAGGTGACCCGAGTAGACACGATCGACGGTTTCAAGTACTTCGTCGATAACGGATGGTTGCTCGTTCGCGCGTCGGGCACAGAACCGCTGATCCGCTTCTATGCAGAGGCTGATAGCCCACTGAAGGTTGAACAACTTCTCAAGGGCTCAACCGAGGTGTGATGGAAGTTCCAGTATTGACGTAACTCCTTGAAAATCCTACCGTACATAGCTATCCTGTCAAGCGAGTTGAAAGCGCTTGAGCACCGCTCATTTCCTACCTTCAAAGGCCCCTGAAATTGCAATTGTCCTGTCGCTTGTGTATAATGGGATGCCTTTTTAGGTGGTATGTGGCACAATGATGACGGGAGCTACTGCATTTCGTATGCACGACAACGTCTACTATAACATCATGCCAGATGGAACGGTGAAGCAGGTGAATCCCTTCACCGGGACCGAGGTCTGGGCGGTACCGGGTCGAGGCATTAAGCCGATTGCCAACGGTGGACATACGATTGCGAAGCCACTGGAGAGGAAAGAAAAAGAAGACTACTGCAGTTTCTGTGAGGCACGTTATTATGAAACACCCCCGGAGAAATCCCGATTGGTGAAACGCGACGGACGGTATGAACAGCTCGACTGCGTTCCTCCCGATCGGTATTTCGAGACGGTTGCGGAGTTTCGTCGCGTCACGAATTTGTTCGAAATCGTGACGATCGATTATTGGCGCAAGAACTACGGTTACAAAATGAGGCCGGCGAAGGTACGGTGGAAGGAAGAATACCTTGCGAATCCTGCTGGACTGAAGCATATCATCGACGTGCTCAACTATAAAATGAGGCAGCAGGGCAAGAGCGAGAATGAAATCGAGAAACTTTCCATCGAAGAGAAGGTCGCGATGGCGGACGCCTTTTTCGGCGGTGGCCACGAGTTGATCAGTGCGCGCCTCCATTACAAACCTGATGCTCAATGGGACTCAGAGCTGTATTCGTCAGGCGAGATGACCCTTGAAGAACACTACCAGTACTTCAAGCTCACGATCGATGCGATGCGGGACATCCTGGAAAACAACAAGTACGTTCGCTACATCAGCGTGTTCCAGAACTGGCTGAGACCCGCCGGAGCCTCCTTTGACCATCTCCATAAGCAGTTGGTTGCTTTAGACGAATGGGGGTCATCGATTGAACAGCAGATTCGCATGTTGCAGGATGATCCAAACGCTTTTAATGATCATGGCGCCAACTTCGCGGCTTACCACAATCTGGTTTTCGCTGAGAACGAACAGGCAGTCGCATTCGTTGGAATCGGTCACCGCTTTCCGACGATCGAGATCTACTCTCGCTCTCAAGCAGGGCGTCCCTACGAGCACACGGAGGAAGAAATTCGTGGTATCAGCGACCTCGTCCATGCATGTCACGCCGCAATGGGCAGCCAGATTTCCTGCAACGAAGAATGGTACTACACTCCTGTCGACGCCGTCTACAAAATGCCGTGGCACATGCTGATTAAGTGGCGCATCAATGTGCCAGCAGGCTTTGAGGGTGGGACGAACATTTTCACCAATCCACTCACGCCTGTGGAGTTGCGCGATAAGCTGGTCCCACGACTGTATGAGCTGCGCGATCGGGGTACAGTGTGTGGAACCCGCATTGCAGAGGAGTGTCGGACTTCCCCGAACCCTCTCAAGTATTATCTTAAGTAAACTGCACGGTCAAGAGACAGCACGGAGCAAGCCGTTGGTTCCCTGTGGGAAAATTGCTTGAAGGGACCGACGGCTGTTTTGTTCTTATGGCAATGCTGCAAACGGGTTCAGAAATAGAACTGGAGGTTCAGACGACCGCCGAAAAAGGACGAGGGGTCGCGAAGGTGGATGGCTTTGTAGTGTTCGTGAGGAATGCAATTCCTGGCGACCGGGTGCTAGCGCGGATCGTCAAGTCGAGGCGGAATTTTGCAGAAGCGGTATCAGTCAAGCTTCTGGTCCCTTCCCCTCAACGCGTGGAGCCGCGGTGCCGCTATTTCGGCGTATGCGGTGGATGCGAGTGGCAGAACCTCTCCTACGAAGCACAGCTGAAGTTGAAACAACATCGGGTGGAAGATGTTTTCAACCACATCGGGGGCTTCAAGAATTTGGAGGTGAAGCCCACCCTGGGCTCCGGAGACATTTATTTCTATCGAAACAAGATGGAGTTTTCTTTTTCGCATCGACGATGGTTGACGGCCGAAGAGATCGCCACTGGAGAAGAACTGCGAAGGGGGTTTGCGTTAGGTCTGCACGTCGCCAATCGGTACGATAAGGTGATCGATATTCACGAGTGCTGGCTTCAATCTGAGCTGAGCAATCGAATTGTCAACGCAGTTCGGGATTGGGCACTGGCTCACAGCGTTCCCGTCTATCAACCGGATCGGGAGGAGGGATACCTTCGATTTCTTGTCGTCCGGCAGAGTACGGCCACTTCTGAGGTGATGGTAAACCTCGTCACCTACGAGGATCGGCCAGAGGTTGCACAATCCCTCTGCGATGAGCTCGGACGGAAGGTCGATCGGGTCACTACATTCGTTAACACAGTTAACAGACGGAAAGCGCAGATCGCGTACGGAGATTTTCAGAGGATTCACCTCGGCACAGGGACAATCAGTGAGCGTCTCAGCGATTTCAGTTTTCGCATCTCTGCCAATTCTTTTTTTCAGACGAACACGTGTCAGGCAGAACAGCTCTGTTCGATCGTTCGAGAGTTCGGCGAGCTTCAGCGGAATGATGTCGTGTACGACCTCTACTCCGGAGCGGGAACTCTTTCCATCTTCATCTCCGCGGCTGTCTCGAAGATCGTCGGGATCGAAGTGCTGGCTACTGCTGTGGAAGACGCTCGCTGGAACGCTGACTTGAACGGAATCACCAATTGTGTGTTTGTCAAGGGTGATGTGAAGGAAACCTTCGTGGAAGACAGGTCGCTGAGAGACGAACAGGGCGAGCCTTCTGTCCTCATCCTTGATCCACCGCGGAGCGGGATACATCCAAAACTCGCGCAGGATCTTGCGCGGACGGGACCCAGACGCATCGTATATGTCGGCTGCAACCCCTCAACCCAAGCGCGAGACCTCAAGGTGCTCTGTGAAGGCGGATATTCGATCGATATCCTCCAGCCAGTGGACATGTTCCCCCACACCGACCACATCGAGAGTATTGCTCGTCTTACCAGGTCAAGTTGATTCCTTGATGCCGTGGTAGAGCGTGCAGGTGCCCAAGGTGAGAGGTCGATACCACACATCACGGAAACCAGCGGTACACATGAGAGCAGCGAATGAATCATGGGCGGGAAATGTGGAGACCGAGTCGGGGAGATATCGATAGGCGTAAGGGCTTCCTGAGATGAGTCTTCCCAGAATCGGTACGACATGTTCGAAGTATACCGTGAAGAATTTCTTGAAAACTCTATTCCGTGGTTGTGTCAACTCCAATGCGACGAAGGGTGCCCCTGGTTTCAGTACGCGATGGATCTCGTTCAATCCTGTCTGGATATCCGAGAAATTTCGGACACCAAATGCGACCATTGCACCGTGAAATGAACGGTCCTTCATTGGTAACGCCTCCGCAGTACCACATACCAGCTCCAGAAAATTCAATGCTCGGCGTTTGATCGATTTCTCGAAGCAACGCTTCAGCATTCGTTCTGCTGGGTCAATTCCCACTATGGCCTTTGGGTTCAGTTTGAACGCAGCGAACGCGAGATCCCCAGTTCCGATCGCGATGTCGAGAATTGTGGCACCGGGTTGCAGTTTGAGTTCTCCGACGGCACGCCTCCGCCAGTAGAAGTCCAAACCGAAGCTCAGGAGATGGTTCAGGAGGTCGTAGCGAGGTGCGATTTCATCAAACATCCTTTGCACGTCGACAGACCTTGATGAACATTCGCTATGGACGGGGGAAGTCATCGATTCGACCAAGAAATGGTTAAAATATACCAATTTCTCGCAGATCAGTCAACAAAGAGCCCTCAAGAGTCCTTGCCGTTGATCGAGAAAGTTCATATATTTTCCAAAGTATTTTGCGGATCGGGCACTCTACGAGTAAGGGCATTGCATGAGGAAACCCATCTCACTGATTGCTTGCTATTGCTGCCTCCTCGGTCTTGCCGCGTTCTCGGGATTCGCGGGAACTTCTCCAAAAGAGGTTCGAGCGGTAAGGATCAGCCGCCCACCACACATCGACGGTCTTCTGAACGATCGAGAATGGGAAGTTGCAGTTCCCGTCTCCGACTTCACCCAATACGACCCTGAGGAGGGATCTCCGCCCACAGAGATCACTGAAGTTCGTGTTCTCTATGACGAGGGTGCCGTCTATTTTGGTTTTCATCTGTACGACTCTGAACCCGACCGTATCGTTGCCCAGCTGACCCGACGGGACCGCAGCGTCGAATCTGACCGAATCACCATCCAAATTGATTCCTACCACGACCATCAGACAGCCTTCGTCTTCGTGTTGTATGCCTCCGGTGTCCAGCGTGACGGGCTTTTGCTTCAGGATGGGGTCCGATTTGACGAACAATGGGATGCGGTCTGGGAATCAGCAGTACAGATTACGGACATCGGCTGGATTGCAGAAATCAGGATTCCGTTCAGCGCAGTGCGGTTTCCTAAACAACCGTCTCAGGAATGGGGAATCAACTTCAGGAGGTATATCAGCAGGAAGCGGGAGACGGACGAGTGGGTGGTGGTACCCCGGCGGGAAGCCGCCTACGCGGGTTACATCTCAAAGTCTGGCCACATCGTTGGCATCGAGAACATCGATTTCCCCAAGAACTCGCACTTTCTCCCCTACGTTGTCTCGAAAAGCCAAGACCTGAACATCCCTCCCGGAACGGGCGAGCAGGAGTTTGGCGGAAACCTTGGTGTTGAATTCAATGGCGATCTTGGAAGAAATTTCACGGTGAATCTATCTGTGAACCCTGATTTCGGACAGGTGGAGGTAGATGAGGCCGTCTTAAACCTCACAGCCTTTGAGACCTTCTATCCTGAAAAGCGTCCGTTCTTCCTCGAGGGACTGCAGTTCTTCGAATTTGGAAGTGCGTTCGACGCACATCGACATCAGCTATTTTATTCGCGGCGGATTGGACGTCGACCCTCCGGGTTATTTTTTCTCTCACCGGGGGCCCGGCTGATCGAGGCACCGCCGATGTTCTCGACGATCTTGGGTGCCGCTAAGCTCACAGGACGTACACAAGCGGGATGGTCCGTGGGGGCACTCAGTGCTCTGACGGATGAGGAACATGTTACAGTGGTGGATTCTTCCGGACGGAGGTCCAAACAGGTTGTTGAACCGTTTGCAAGCTACAGCATCATGCGACTCAAGAAAGACTTCTGGCAAAACTCATTTTTCGGACTGATGGCTACGTCTCTCTCGCGAGAGCATCGCCTCCCTGTCTTCTCGGGCGGTGTCGACTGGAATCTTCGGTTTGCGGAGAATAACTACGCCATCGATGGCTACATCGCGGGCGTTCGCTCGACAGGTGAACTAGGTGTGCGGGGGGACGGATCCTCAGGCCGTCTTTTGGCTGGCAAGATTGCTGGAGAACACTGGTTGTATCAAGCAACCTACGGCTATGCGACGCGGCGGTACCACATCAACGATGTTGGATTTATCCGTCGCGCGAGTGAACACGGCGGGTACGTGCAAGCGCTCTACAAGGAGGACAAATCATCTTGGCCGTTTCTTCGCTACCTCTTCCGTGCGGCGGTGGAGGGGTTCTGGAACATGGACGGTGACAGAATAATTCAAGCCGCTGAGATCAATCCGTACTTCGAATTTAGGAACTTTTGGATTCTGAATCTGTCATACCAGTTTGACTGGAGCGTCTTCGACGACTTCGAGACACGTGGAAACGGTCTGTACAGGCGGCAGGCCTTCCATTCCGTTCGGGCCAGGCTGCAAACTGACTTTCGGAAACCAGCTGCATTCGTCCTTTCTGTGCGCGGTGTTTACGGTGCCAAAGATCTTCATCGCCGAGAGTTCAGTCTGAGCGGAAAGATTCGTGCGACTTCGTGGATGGAATTCGAGCCCCGTGCATCGTTCGCCTTCAGCAGGGATGACGAAGCATGGGTAATCCCGGCTGGTGGAGGCACGAACAACTTTGTTGATCCGCAGGTATCGCCTTTACCGATCAGCATTTTCGGTGACCGCGACACAGACGAATATGATCTCTCACTGCGGGGAACCGTCACGTTCACCAAGGACCTCAGCCTTCAAATGTTTCTTCAAGTTTTCCTCGCGCGCGGTCATTACGATGATGATAACTTTCGTCGGCTGGTCGATCCGAGGACGTTCGCAGCATATGATTACAAGGCTTCCTCGTATTTTGGCAATCCGGACTTCAACACAAAGACTGTCAACGCAAACATCGTTCTCCGTTGGGAATACCTTCCCGGGAGCACGCTGTTCGTCGTGTGGACTCATCAGCGCTTCGGTGACGACGGCGATTTTTATACGAGCTTTGGTAAGGATTTGTACCGTGCGTTCAAGCAACCGATGGACAATCTGTTCCTCCTCAAAGTAAGCTACTGGTGGAGCCTGTAGAACCCTCGCCATCGACCATTCGCGTTCCGACCTCGAAGTGACTTGCACCATAAATGATTATTCCACACTGTGAAACATTCGAAACTCTCGAGCCATCGTTCCGTAAGACTTGAGCTAGATTCTGCATATCTCCCTCCTTCATCTGTGCGTGAATCGGCGAGAATCCCCTTGGATAATACTTAGGGGGATTCTGTTTTTCGCGAATCAGAGCAGTAGCTTGACAAGGGGTGGGGGAATCGCTATATTCGCTTCATTCCTGCGCTTATCATCCTGCTTATTGCTAACCCACGCTGAACGGAGGCCGCCGTGAACCCGAGGTTAAATCTTCTCGTTTGTGCTCTGCTGTTCGTCTCGCTGGCACTAGCGCGTTCTGAGGACCAGATCGTAACAATCAGACCGGAAAAACCGGCTGTCGGAATAGAGATCACGATACGCTACAATCCGACGGTAAAAGGCGCAACACTCTTTGGCGCAGAAGCTCTGGATGTGCAGCTACTTATGTTCCGGAGGAAGGACATGCCACTTCTCATCGAAGTACCGATGAAAAAGAGGGGGAAAATTTGGGAAGCGAAAATGAAGCTGGATGACACCAAGAGTGTATTTGGCATGATCCGGTTTCTTTCGGAAAAACTTGTGGATAACAACGAGGACCAGTACTGGGACTTCCTTGTGTATGATAATAGCGGCAAGCCGATGGAAAGTGCATACTTAGCGCGATCCTACTCATACCAGTATCCGTCTTCACCGGACTTCAAGCGGGGAAAAGATTTGTCGCGCGCTCGCGAGGAAGCTCTAAAGGAAGAGTCGCTCTATCCCAATCGACCGCAGACAAAATTAGGCATTTTGGGGATTGAACTTGCCGACACGGGCTTGGACCCGACTCTGATCCGCAAGATCGCACGACAGCTCGATACGATGGCGGAGCAGCATGCTGAGGACCAGGAACTTCTGTCGTCGGTCGTTTTCTTCTACAAGAGGCTAGGTCTTGCCGAGAAGGGCCAGGCGTTGCAGGATCGCCTCATCGAAGAAAAACCGAAGGGAAAACTTGCTCAGCAGGTAAGGTTCCAGCGGATCTTCAAAGTTCGCAATGCTGGTCAGCGTGCTGAGCGGGCAGTTGAATTCTTGAAGGAGTTTCCGGAGGTGGGTTCGGATCAGAAATCGACCGTGGCCCGGATCTTGATTCAGGCCAAGCAATTTGACAAGGCAGAAGAGATTATACTCTCTCTGCAGCCTCCGAATGGGAACCTGCTCAACAGCATCGCGTGGGAATACATCGAGAAGGAGACGAACTTAGAGCGAGGCGTCGAATTGGCAAAACAGGGCGTCCAGGCTCTGAGGAACATAAATCCAAGCTCGAAACCGCCACACATTTCCAAGAAGCAGTGGGAGCAATCGAGTCGCAGAACTCTCGGTTTCACCCTTGATACATACGCGTACGGTCTTTTCAAGCTTGAGCGCTACAAGGATGCACAGAAAGCCTATCGCGAAGCCTACGACCTTACTGGGGGCATGAATGCTGATATCAACGAGCGGCTCGTGCAGTCCTATCTTCTGAACGGCGAGTACGACGCTGCGATCGAGGTGACCAAAGAGTGCGTTGAGAAGTCGAAGTACAACGACAAGTTGCTCGAATACGGTAAGGAGGCGTTGGCGAGAAAGGAAGGGTCGGCGGAAGGATTCGACCTCCTGTTGCATGCTGCTGAGAAGCGAGCGATGGCGAAAGCGAAGGAAGAACTGCGAGGGAAACGATTTACGAAAGCCGCACCGGACTTCGAGGCAGAGAATCTCTCTGGCGAAGTCATCCAGCTTGCGAAGCTCAAAGGGAAGGTTGTCGTACTCGATTTCTGGGCCACGTGGTGTGGTCCTTGTAGAGCAGCATTTCCTTTTGTGCAGAAAGTGTACGAAAAATACCGTGAGAATTCTGATGTCATGATTCTTGCTGTCAATACTTGGGAACGTGTAAAAGGGGCCGAGCGAGTAGACGTGGTCGAGAACTTCATGGAGAAAAACAACTACACATTCCCAGTGGTCTATGACGAAAGTAAGGTGGTGGACAAGTACGAAGTCGAGGGCATACCGACTCAATTCTACATCGACCGGGAGGGAACGATCCAATTTAAAGAAGTTGGGTTCCATGGTCCCGAGTTGGAATACTCGATGGCCATGATGATCGACATGCTCCTGAGCGGGGAGATCCTTTCCGTGAAGTAGGGCCTATGGACCTCTGTCAGCGCTCCGATTGTGTTCGCAAGAGTTACACGAGATGTGCCTGATCCGATCTCTCAAATCATCAATTGAGTGTTAACAGTCGCTCAGACAGTTTCTCTCGCTGTTCCCATCTCAACGCCGTTGTCGGCTTCGCTATCGGTTTGCAACAATCCAAGGATAGTTCACGCCACGCGGTCGAGTCCAAATGATTTTCTACCAATCAAGTGCGACCATGTCCGAGCATAAGGTGGCCAGCCAACCAATTGTGTTTTACTTTGAGACTCCATAGGGATGTGAATCACAGGTTCTCCTTACTCGCCCTTACCACTTGCATTGGAATGCCCTTCGCTGTCGTGTTGTTCAGCGCAGCGGGGTGGGCCGTCCAGGATCCTAACGAGACATCCACCTACACTCTGCATGCTAATCGGATTCAGGAAGAAGCTGTCGACCTTGACGGTTGGCTCACCGAGGAGGTCTGGCAGCGGGCCGACGTCGGCACTGGCTTTACCCAGCGCGAGCCCGCCGATGGCAACCCGGCCACGGAGCGGACAGAGGTTCGGGTACTGTACACCTCTCATGCCATCTACGTGGGCGTCCGCGCTTTCGACTCTCAGCCCGAGGAAATCCGTGCAGAGCTTGCCCGCCGTGATGGACAATCCCAATCTGACGAAATCGGCATCTACTTTGACTCTTACCATGACCGGCGCACTGCTTTCGAGTTCACGGTTAACCCGCGTGGCTCGATTCGCGATGTGTATTACTTCGGTGATTCTCCGGAAAACTCGGATGATTCGTGGGACCCTGTATGGGAGGTAAGAACAGCTATTGATAGCGATGGCTGGACTGCAGAATTTCGGATACCGCTAACCCAGTTGCGTTTCGACCGCGGAAAGACAACCTGGGGTTTCCAGGTGTATCGTCGCATCCAACGGAAGGCTGAAGAGGTCTACTGGGCGCCGTATTCAAAAGAGGCCAGTGGTTTTGTATCACTTTTCGGTACACTCAACGGACTCGAAGGTCTTTCCCAACCCATGCGACTCGAGGTCCGACCTTACACAGTCGTGAACAATCGCTATCGCCCCGAGAGCTCAGGGAGCCTCTTTGCCCCCCGACAGCAGGCGCAAGTCGACGGTGGGCTCGATCTGAAGTACGGCATCACTTCTGACTTCACTTTGGACCTTAGTGTGAACCCAGACTTTGGACAGGTCGAGGCAGATCCGTCCGTGGTGAACCTATCGGCGTTTGAGAGTTTTTTCCCAGAGAAGCGGCCGTTCTTCGTCGAGGGCTCGGGGCTTTTCTCTGTCCGCCTTCCAGTGGGGGACCTATTCTATTCGCGCCGGATCGGGCGTCCACCACAGGGACTTGCTGCTGCGCCGGTCAAGGGGACCGTTGAGATTCCTGAGGCTACCACGATCATCAGCGCAGCGAAGGTAACGGGTAAGAGTGCTGGCGGACTCGGGCTGGGGATCATGAGCGCGGTGAGCCCAGAGGAACAAGCTACTCTTCGCGATTCAACGGGTGCAAAGATCGGTAACGAAGTGGTTGAGCCCTTGACACATTACTTCGCCAGCCGGATCGAGCAGGATTTCCGGGAGGGCAGCCATACAATCGGGGCCATGTTCACGGCGGTGAACAGAAGGCTCAGCGACAACCTGAGCTTCTTGCGGTCCGCAGCTTACGTCGTTGAGGCTGACGGCGTACACCGCTGGCAGAAAAACACTTACGCGGTCCGATGGCAACTCGCCGGAAGTCATCTCCGGGGTAGCCGTGACGCGATCACCGCCGCACAGCGATCGTCGCTTCACTACTATCAGCGTCCCGACGCGTCTCACGTTGAGGTGGACACATCTCGCACGAACCTGTCGGGATACTCGCTGAGGCTGCAAGCCGGCAAGGAAGCTGGGAGGTGGCAGTACACGGCAGCCTTCGAACGAGTAACTCCAGGATTCGATGTCAGCGACATGGGTTTCCAGAGGGTGGGCGGCGGCGCACACTACGTCGAATTTTTCGGCAAGTACTTGCAGGCGCGGCCTCGGTGGATTTTTCGAAACTTCGATTTGGGGATCGGTCTCGTGCGGCAATGGACTACAGCTGGAGAGGTCGTTTTCAACTGGTTTCGTCCCATACGTCTGGATGCGACCTTCCAAAATAATTGGTGGATAAAAGTGAACCCGATGGAAGTCGGATCGTGGTCTTCGTTCTCAGTAAACGCTCTTCGCGGGGGTCCGGCACTGCGAAGGGATCCTTGGAGGGAATCTTTCATCGGCATCGGCACGGATCGACGAAAGCCTCTGGCGGTGGAACTGTGGTCATACAAAGGAGGTGTCTTCGGAACGAGTGGAGATTGGTTCGGTGTCGAGCCGATCCTCTACATCAGGCCTAGCGACGTGCTGAACGTTACCTTGAGCCTTGACTATGATTGGGGTCGCAATCCGACTCAGTGGGTTGGCCAAGGGACGCCCCTAGACCCGAACCGCTATATCCTTGCGGAGATCGATCGGAGAACTCTTAGTTTGACCACACGGCTGAACTGGACCCTCACGCCTAATCTGTCTATCGAGTTTTACGGACAGCCTTTTGTTTCTTCCGGAGCCTACAGTCAGTTTAAAGAGGTTACCGAGCCCCGTGCCCGCAAGTTCGATGATCGTTTCCGTTTCTACGAAGATGAGCTAGTCTGTACAGAGAACGGCGAGTGCAATGTGGATCTGGACGGCGATGGCGCGACAGATTTCTCTTTCAGCAGACCCGATTTCAGCTTCCGCCAGCTCCGATCGACGCTCGTGATCCGGTGGGAGTACCGGCCTGGCTCCGTTCTTTTCTTCGCTTGGCAGCACGGGCGGCAAGCCTTTGTTCGTGACGGCACCTTTGGTGGTTTCCGGCACATGCGCGACCTCTTCTCGGAAGACTCGGATAACACCCTCCTGGTCAAGCTTAATTACTGGTTCAGCTTTTAAAAAGGAAGTAGCATACATGAGCAGTGCGGCGCCACCTTCGTTGTAACTGCGCTGTCTCATCTGCAACATCAGAGGGCAACACTCACCTGGATATACTTCTGAAGGAGGTTTGTATGACGGACGGGTATCGTCACATCTGCTGGGCGCGAGTGTTGCTCGTGCTGCTTGCTGCGGGACTCATTCTGGCATCCGGAGCGCTGGGACAGTCACTCTCCCCCACCGAGCGACGGATCGTCCAGTACGTCGATGCGCACGTCGAGGAGGCGATCGTGTTCCTCGAACGCGTCGTGAACATCAACAGCGGCACGATGAACCACGAAGGGGTGCGCGAGGTTGGGCGCATCTTCCGGGCGGAACTGGACGCACTGGGCTTCGACACCCGCTGGGTCTCGATGCCTGACAGCGTGAACCGTGCAGGTCACCTCTTCGCCGAGCGGCGCGGCGATCGTGGTAAGCGGCTGCTGTTGATTGGACACCTGGACACGGTCTTCGAAAAAGACAGCCCGTTCCAGCGCTTCGAACGGCAGGACACGATCGCTAAGGGGCCGGGTACCGAAGACATGAAAGGCGGAAACGTGGTCATCCTATATGCCCTCAAGGCGCTGGAGGCGGTGGGTGCACTCGAAGGGACGAACATCATCGTGGCCTTCACCGGCGACGAAGAAGATACGGGCGATCCGCTCAGCATCAGTCGTCGCGACCTGATCGAAACGGGGCAGAGAAGCGATGTGGCTCTTGGATTCGAGGGAGGTGTAGGAGGCATGAACACAGCCACGGTAGCCCGGCGCGGCTTCACCGGATGGTATTTGCGGGTATCCGGGGAGCGGGGCCATTCGTCGGTGATCTTCGGCGACCGGTATGGAAGCGGCGCGATCTATGAAGCGGCACGTATTCTGAGCGCGTTCTACGATCAAGTGCGTGGCGAGGAGTACCTGACGTTCGGGCCAGGGATCATTCTCGGCGGGACGCAGGTTCGGTATGATACCACCCACAGCCGGGGGACCGCGTTCGGCAAGACCAATGTCATTTCACAGACAGCGACGGTGGCGGGGGACCTGCGCACGCTGACCGTCGAGCAGCGGGAACGCGCCAAACAGAGGATGCGCGAGGTGGTCGCCCGGAGCCTGCCCCGGACGTCCGCCGAAATCACGTTCCGAGACTCGTACCCTCCAATGACGCCAACACCGGGCAACTATGCCCTCCTCGAAGAACTGGACAGGATCAGCCGGGACCTGGGTTATGGCCCGATCGAGGCCGTCGATCCCGGGCAACGCGGCGCGGCGGACGTGTCCTTTGTCGCTCCGTATGTGGACGGCCTTGACGGTCTTGGTGTCTTCGGCTCCGGTGGGCACACGCCGAACGAATTGATCGATCTCCGATCGTTACCAGTCGTGACCAAGCGCGCTGCTCTGCTCATCTACCGTTTGACCCAAGAAAACGCCGGTAGGCATTAGACATCCAGATTCTTCACAAGCCTTGCATTCGCCTCGATGAACTCACGCTGCGGCTGCACCGTACCTCGAGGTAAAGAATCTCTCTGGTGAAGTGATCAGGCTTGCAAGGCTCAAAAGGAAGCTAGTCGTCCTCCGGTGAAATAGGCATGGCGGGCTTCTCTATGGACTCCGATTGCTCCCGCAAGAACTTCTGGAGAGGTGCCTGCTCTGGATTCCTGTGTGAGGAGCAGGTCCTTCTTAACTTCCGCTCGGCTTGCGGGTGACAAAAGGGTGTGCCTCGAGCGGCAAGTCCTCGATGGCAGCGCCGTCTGGTTCAATCCTCATAGAGTTCACTGCATTAGCCAATACGGTCTTAGCCGCACGAACCGACCGTTGCATGCAATTGCGTGTTCAACTTCACAATATTCAGCCCACTTGGTGACAGAGATCCTGGCAACCTAAAGGTTCGACTGAAATGTCGACACTCACTCGCACAGTCTGTTTCACAGCTATCGTTCTTCTCTTGTTGTCAGACGCGGCCCTTGCCGGAGACAATCCGAGGAGTATCCGCGCCATGCGCACGTCTGAAGCACTAAAGATCGACGGGTATCTGACCGAGCGGGTGTGGCGGGATACCGAACCTGCTAAGGATTTCATTCAGCAGAATCCTAGCGAAGGGAAACCAGCAAGCGAGCCAACAGAAATCTTCGTTCTGTACGATGACGAGGCACTCTACTTCGGCTGCATGATGTATGACTCAGAGCCGGGGAGGATCGTTGCTCGACGGACGCGCCGCGACAATGAAGTAGAGTCTGACTACATCTCGATCCGCATCGATAGCTTCCACGATCATCAAACTGCATTCGAGTTTACCGTAAACGCATCTGCGTCCAAGACTGACATCCTCATCTACAATGACAAGAAGGACGAGGACGCCTCCTGGGACGTCGTCTGGGAGGTCCGGACACAACTCCTTTCGAGCGGCTGGTCAGCGGAAGTGAAAATTCCGTTCCGCGTCTTGCGGTTTTCCGAACAATCAAAGCAAGAGTGGGGGATCAACTTTATCAGAATCATCAGTCGGAAACAGGAGCGAGATTACTGGGCGCTCATCGGAAGGACTGAGAGCGGATTCGTCTCGCGGTTCGGACATCTTGAGGGGCTGGATGACATTCCGTCCCCAGTCCGACTTGAACTTCTCTCCTATGTGGTGGGGAGCGGAGAGTTCACGCCAGAGTCAACAGCCAACCCCGACGGCAAGGATTTTCTCAGGGACGGTGGGCTTGACCTTAAGTATGGGCTCACAGGATCCCTTACGGTCGACGTTACTCTGAACCCCGATTTCGGACAGGTGGAAGCAGACCCAGCGGTTCTCAACCTTACGACGTTCGAAACGTTTTTCCCCGAGAAGCGCCCGTTTTTCATCGAAGGCTCCCAGGTGCTCCGGTTCACGACCTTCGGCGGAGTGTTTGGACCCGGTCTCTTCTACTCGAGGAGAATCGGACGGGGTCTGAAGGGAGATGTGAGTGCTCCTGCGGGGGGATATGTTCTCCATGAACCAACATCGACCACGATCCTCGGAGCCGCAAAACTCACGGGAAAAACAGCTGGTGGACTCGCGATCGGAGTCCTGCAAGCTGTCACACAGGAGGAAACCGCAACGCTCGTTGATTCCTCAGGTAATCGAAAGTCTCAAGTCGTTGAGCCATTTGCTCATTACAACGTAGTCCGACTCAAGCAAGACATCTGGCAGAATTCTAACGTCGGTGGCATCGTAACGTCCGTTGCGAAAAACAACAGAAGGCCGTCCTTTGTTGCTGGGGTCGACTGGGATTTGAAGTTTCGGCAGAACAGGTACGTTGTTGACGGGTTCATTGCAGGTTCCTACACGACGAATGAACTCGAGGAGCGGATCACAGGCTCAGCGGGCAAATTCAAGCTCCAGAAAGCCGCAGGCAAACACTGGCTCTGGGACGCCTCGGTTGACTATACAACGAAAAAGTACGGCGTAAATGATCTCGGGTTCTTCTTTCGACCGAACGATTACGGGAGCAACGGAGAGCTCCGGTACCGAGAAGAGGTCCCAGGCAAAATCTTCCGCCGGTATATCGTCGGTCTTGGGTACCATCTCCGGATGAACTTCGATGGCATCAATCTGTTTCGCCAGGTGAATTGGTTTGGGCGAGTGCAGTTTCTGAACTACTGGCAAATCGTCCTCCGCGGAAACTATGACACCGCACTGTACGATGATCGGGAGAGTCGAGGACACGGGCTCTATCGCAAGCCGAAACCGTACGATCTCATCTTGGGTCTTGAGTCGGACCCGCGATTACCGGTCGTGGGCGAATTCGAGCTGGGGTACAGCGGCGATGAACGAGGAGGCCGCGGATTCGTTGCAGGTGTGGCAGCTCTCGTGCGTCCGCTTTCCTGGATGGAGGTAAGTTTCTCAGTGAGATTCAATCCAGTTCGCAAGAAGGAGGCGTGGTTCGCTAATGTAGTCGATCCGCTGAACCCCTCCCGGGAGGCGTCGCTCTTCGGAAAACGAGACACCGATGAGTTCGACTTGACGTTTCGGAGTACAATGACGTTTGCCCGAGACCTGACCCTTCAGGTCTATGCGCAAGTATTTCTTGCAAAGGGACACTATGAGAATATTCAAGAGCTGATTGCTCCGAGCGAGTTCGTTCCCTTTGCGTACACGGGCAATCCAGATTTCAACAGGAAGTCTCTTAACACGAATGTGGTGTTGCGATGGGAGTATCTTCCGGGCAGCACGCTCTTTCTCGTTTGGAGCCAGGCGCGCCGCGGGGAGGGGAACGATTACTTCACCTCATTCGGCCACAATTTCCGGGATACCTTCAAGGTGCCTTCTGATAACGTTCTGCTGCTGAAGCTGAGTTACTGGTGGAGTTTGTGACAGGAGGAGTCCTCAACAGTTCGGATGTACGCACTATCGTTCGGAGGATAAAATTGGTGTTCTCCCCGTCGAGCTGCAGCGGATACGCGAGGTCAGCAAAGGTCGCGGTGATGCTTTCCCTCACGCTGTCGGTCGAGGCGAGTTCGAAGCTCACGCGAACTGTCACAACCGTGTCGGGGAACGAATACCACGAAAAGGTCATCCGGTTCGCGCTTGCGGTGTGCGCAAGAGGTGTTCGAACATCGTGAAACGACGCAGAATCGCTCTTGTAGGTCACTTCCAGTCGGTAGGGTCTCCGGACAAAATGTATCCGAAGCTCGAGATCGTACCGACTCATTTCGCCGCGTTCTTGAATTGCTTCACTTCTCTCCCATCGGACCCAATCCGTTACGATCGGTTCTTTCCGTTTCACTTCATGCCGGAAACTCCATCCGTTCAGAAGCGTATCCCCTTCTGAATGTGTAACCCTTACACCCTTCAAGTACTCTGAACTTCTCAGCCAGACAGAGCTGATGTTTTTACCTAGATCGATAACTTCGTCCACGTGCACCTCGCGTCGCCACGTGTCGGAGTACGTGGGTCTCGGAATGAGGTAGAGACTGTAGCCGATGATGATGAACGCGAGGATGATTCCTATCGGCTTTTCCTTGAAGCGAGTGACCAAAAGCAAATCTCTTCCACTGTCTTTGTAGATCCCCACAAACGAAGTCAGAAATGGGAACAACCATACGCTGGAACCGAGAACGGAGAATCCATAAATACTCAAGTCGCGTATCAGTCCGCCCGTTCCAGCCGTTGCAATGAGCCGTGCGATCAAATCTACTTCCTCGTTGAACAGGAGTCGAACCATAAGGTATGGAGATACCACCCAGAACAGAGTCCGCACAAGGGGATGTCGGACCAGGAAGGCGAGGGAGACAAAAAACAGAGCAGATGCGACAGAAAAGGCAACGCTGATGCTGACTAGACTGAGCAGCACGGTGAGAACCGTCAGAGGAATCACTGACCGCACTAGGTACCCGTGGCTCCGCGGACTCAGCTTCATTCTCTGCGCGAGATGGATGCCGATCCAGATACCGAAGAGACCAAACAGAACGCCAAGGAGCCAGTAGAGATCGGGTTCGAGGAACCAGGGGTGTCTCCAGCCTTTGAGCAGACCAAGAAGGAGTTCTGACCCCCCTACGAGTGCCATGATGACGAGCAGAACGACGAAGAGCTTACCTCCGGAAAATCTGATTTTCTGCTCTAACTGAGCGGCGGCGGTTCGTTTCTGGAGGATGAAGACCGACGCGAAGGCCGTGCCGCCTGCAATGACGATAAATGTCCAGAGCAGCCATCTCGGGACAAACACGAGAGTGGTTCCGAGCTGATAAAGCCAGTACTGTTGCTTTGTTGGTTCTGGAACTTCTTCATCAAACCTCTCGACCAGTCGGTACACGAGGTCTCCAGAGCGCTTGAGGCCTTCCGGGCGAAATCGTGAGAATTCGTCTTGCGGTGTGTGGATGGGTGTAGCGATATCCGATGCGAGGCCGATCGCCGGGATGCCATTCCGCAAGAACGGTTCGTGGTCGGAACTCGCGAGGGGTCTCCTGAGGAGAGTGCTTATCGTGTTGAAGTGCGTTTCGTAGGTCAGGCCATCGTACCCGAGTGCAGCGAACTCCTCAAAAGCGGCTCGAACGAGCCACGAGGGTGCATTGTGATCGTGCGTATCGGCGAGGAGGAGCAGTTTTGGGGATCCGTTTGCCATGTCGACTTGGATCATCAGCGCCACGCTATCGATGTCCGTGAATTGCTTGACGAAGTGTTCTGACCCCCGCAAGCCCATCTCCTCGCCGCCGAAGAGAGCAAACACGAGCGTTGATTGCCATTCGCGTTGTGCCAGGACACGAGCAAGTTCAAGGATTACCGCTGTGCCTGATCCATTGTCGTTTGCGCCGGGGACTTCCGGACCGGAAGAATCGATGTGCCCTCCAAGGACGATTATCCGCCCGGTCCTGCCTTTATGAATTCCGACTGTGATTCCGCTCCGCGTGTTGACGATCCTTCGGAATTCACGTCGGGTCGTGCGCATGGGCATGATGTACGCTGTGTCGCATCCAGATTCGTTCAACTTCTGGACGGCAAATTCGAGTGCGAGCTGTTCTGCGGGAGAGCCCATAGGTCTTGGACCGATGTCGAGGGCGAGTACACGAAGAAGTTCGGTTGCTCGTGGCTGAGAGAATTCGGTGGTCTGGGCCGCCTGAACGACATAGTCGGGTACGCCATCGGCAACCGAGTGTAGAAGGACTATTGTTATCAAGGCTGCGGAGTGTGCCGCGAGGACGTGCATGTCCGCCGGGAGTTAATCGAGGTGGAGCTTGATGAAGTCAAGCAATTTTTGCTTGTACTCTGGTCCACCTGTTTCCCAGACGTCACTATGCTTGGCTTCGTCGATGAAGTAGAGATCCTTCGGTTCGTCGGCGTGCTCGTAGAGGATACGGGAGTATTTCGGTGAGATGAACAGGTCGTTCTTTCCGTGCGTGAACAAAACCGGGACTTTGATCTTCTGGACCGCGTCGAGCGGTGACACTTGGCTGGCGTCGAACTTCGCCAGCTGCTCAGAATGTCGCATCACGATGTTTCCGGTGAGCTTCGAGCGAACCTTGATGTACCGCTGCTGGTAATCGAGTGCAATCGTACGGAGGTCGGTAAAACACCCTTCAGAGATGACGAGATGAATCCGATCGTCTATCACGGCTGTCTGCAGCGCCGTTGCCGCGCCCATGGAGAGGCCGAACACCGTCAGTCTCCCTACCTGCAAGTCTCGGCGCTGGTGCAGGAAGTCGATCATGCGGCTCACGTCGTGCTTCTCGTGGTATCCGTACGTGCAGTACTCGCCTCCGCTTTGCCCATGACGGCGCATATCGGGCAGGAGGACATGAAACCCGTGTTCGTGAAACAGCTTCGCGCGCCCGATGCCGGAGATCCTGTTATCCCCGACGCCGTGGATGTAGATGACGGTACCTCGAGGCTGTGAGTCTGCTCTGATGAGCCAACAGCGAAGCGTGTGGCCATCCGCAGTCGCAATGGCGACGTCTTCCTGTGGGAGGCCTGCCTCCCGCGGTGTGAGCCAGGGGTACTTCTGCCGGTAAGAATTCGGGCTTTGTCGGAGCGGTTTCAGGAGGATTGACGGTCCGATGCTGTAAATCACGAGATACGCAGTGAACAAAAAGAGGACGGAGACGCTAAGGAGTAGGATGAGAACCGTCATGTGATCGGGTGTTCATCGTGAAAGCAGATGGCGAAGACTGTTTCATATATACAGATATTCCCGAGGAGAAGCAAGTAATGGAACATCCGCGGAGCAGAGGGTTGAAACCTAACGGGGGAATATCTCTGAACGCGAACCCACCATCTTCTTCATCGGTTCAACGTGGCGTGAAGGACCTCCATCGTTTGATCGATCTCCTCGATCGTGTTATATAAAGTGCGGTGAGATGCGAATGTATTCTTCCCGGAGTGAAACCTGAATTTTGTTCACTTTGAGGGTCTCGAACAGTCTTGGACCGTCCGAGACACGGAAGGTCACGATAGCAGCTCGAGCGTGTGGGTCTTCAGGAGTTACGATCGGTAGGTCCAGCGGCCGGACTCGTTCGATGAGGTGCTGCGTCACTGAGCGAACGTGCGCCTCAATGTCTTCGATGCCGACATCAAAGAGTGTGGAGACCGAGGCGTGGAGGCCGGCGACGCCGAGGAAGTCCATATATACTCATAAGTGATTTCCTGTGCAATGGAAAATGTTTCTGCGATCGCCAGTGGTAAGCTCCGGTAGAGTGGAGAGGGATCTGATTGACTCTCCAGCTGGATCCTCGTATATTCTCGGACGGTTTTGGATGAAATTTCCTGCCCGCATAGCGCTCGTTCACGACTGGCTCAACGGCATGCGGGGTGGCGAGAAGTGTTTGGAAGCATTGTGCGAACTTTTTCCAACTGCAACGCTGTTCACACTTCTCCACCGCGAAGGCTCCACGAGCCACGCCATTGAGCGAATGCATATCGCAACCTCGTTCGTGCAGAGGCTTCCGTATTCGGACTCCCTGTACCGCTACTATTTGCCCCTCTTTCCGGCCGCGATCGAACAGTTTGACCTCCGTTCCTTTGACCTAGTGATCTCCTCGAGTCACTGCGTCGCCAAGGGAGTTGTACCGCGGCCAGATGCACTGCACGTCTGTTACTGTCACACACCGATGCGGTATGTCTGGGACCAGTACGAACTCTATTTTGGCAAGGGGCAAGCGGGGCCGCTCATCCGACTAACTGGTCCTGTTTTTGCGAATTATCTCCGGACATGGGATGTGGCAGGTTCGAGTCGGGTCGATGAATTCATTGCGAACTCGAAGCATGTCCAGTTGCGGATCAAACGCTACTATCGTCGTGATTCCACGGTGATTTACCCGCCGGTCGACGTCTCAGCGTTCCGCATTTCAGAAAAAGATGAAGGTTATTTCATGATTGTTTCTGCCTTAGTGTCGTACAAGCGGATCGACCTTGCGATCGAGGCATTCAATCGGACATCGGAGCGACTGGTCATCGTCGGAAGCGGACCGGCTGAACGCAGACTCAAAGCGCTTGCGGGTAAGAACATCGAATTCGCTGGGTGGACAACTCCCGCCGAACTCAGAGGGTACTACGAAAACTGCCGCGCGCTCATCTTTCCGGGCGAGGAAGACTTCGGCATCACTGCGGTCGAAGCACAAGCGTGTGGGAAGCCAGTGATAGGGTATGCGCGCGGCGGCGTCTTGGAGACGGTTGTCGGGACGGGAGGTCGGAAAACTGGACTATTCTTCGATGAACCGAGCACAGAAAGCTTGATCCGCGTGTTGAAGGAGTTTCGACGCGAGGACTTTCTACCGAGTGTTCTCCGTCGAAATGCCGAGCGATTTGCGCGTCCGATTTTCACGCGCCGCATCACGAGGTTTCTTCAAAAAAAGTGGTCGGAACATGTGCGGAAACGTGGCTAAACCGTTAAAAGTTCGTTGACATTTTGGATTTTAGTCGTTATATTTTTATTTGGATTTGCTAGAGCGTGTGTTGAGACTCAGCCATGCCCGCCGGGAACGTTCATCATAAGAAGCTGCTCAAATCGTATTCCGTTGTCTTGCTTCCAAAAGGAGAGACGGGAAAGGCGAGAACGTACACACTCAGTCCTCTCTCCATTGCTTTGACTATTGTTGCGGTCGTGGCGCTGGTGTCGGGCAGTGTCTTGGCGCTCCTGATCTATACTCCGGTGGGTGGTTATGTTCCGATATCGAACCCAGAATTGGAGAAGCGATACGGTAAACAAATCGTTACCCTGCAACAGCGCGTGAATATGCTCGCAGAGGAGATGTTCACGTTACGGGAGTACAATCTCACCCTGCGCAAGGCATTCGGGGAGGAGTTGTCGGATACAGCCGCGGCTCGAGCAAAACGACCCGTCGACTACGCTGCATCGACCGTTTCCGAACCGAATCATGTAATGTATTCTGATCTCGTTGGCGAGGAACCACAGTGGATAGATCCTTCAGAGTCGAACGCCGAGGGAAGACCTTTCCGGTTCGCCTCCCGAACGCCCGATGAGTCCAGTCTGCTGTACCTGCCGATCTCTTTTCCAGTCGAGGGGTACATAACGCGCGGCTTCGATGCCTCAGGCCGACATTTTGGAATTGACATTGCCGGGAAGAAGGGTTCGCCCGTCAGCGCAGTAGCGGACGGCAACGTCGTCTTTTCCGGATGGACCTACGACGACGGACAGATGGTGATTATCTCGCATGCCGGTGGGTATTTGACCTTCTATAAACACAATCAGATGTTGCTCGAATCGGTGGGAAGTCGGGTGAAGCGCGGCGAGCCGATTGCATTGCTCGGAAATTCCGGAAAAGGGAGCCTCGGTCCACACCTCCATTTTGAGGTTTGGAAAACCAGCATTCCCATCGATCCGAGTGAACTGCTTCTGCTATCGTACGGCCAATAACTTCGGGGGAACCAACAGTGGGCGGCAAGAACGATCCTGTAAAAGAATTGAACATCATCGGTGCCGGAACAGTCATGGAAGGGAAATTGACGAGCCAGGGAAGTATCCGCATCGACGGGAAGTTGACCGGAGACGTCTCCTCCGCGGAGAATGTTGCCGTGGGTTCGATGGGTGAAATCGAGGGGATGGTCACTGGAAAGAACATTACCATCGGTGGGAAGGTGCGGGGTAGTATAACCGCTTCCGAGAAACTCGTGTTCGAAGGAAAAGCGGTCGTCCGGGCTGACATCCGGTCTTCGAAATTGGTCATCGACGAAGGGGCTTTGTTTGACGGGAAATGCACGATGACGGACTTGCTGCCGTCTCACTCGTGAGAACGGGTATGGGCTATGGATGCACCCTGAGGACAAGAAATCTGCGCTTGGGAAACTTGAGAGCGTCGCGAAAGCGTACCATGAAGTTGGACCCTACCTTGGGTTAGGACTGCAACTGGCAGTAACAGTCGTTTTCTTTTTCCTCGTCGGGAAATGGTTAGACGGAGTATTCTTGACGACACCGATCTTGATGGTCGTCGGAGGATTCATCGGTGCCGTAGCTGGTTTGTACAGTTTTCTCAAAACTGTGATCTCGTTGAACAAGAAACAAGCGGAAAGACGGAAGAACGATTCTGAGCGATCGGGGGATCGCGAGGCCTCGCTGGATCGAAGAGAGTAAGGCCTGGGTGAGGGGTGGAGCACGATGAAATCCGATATGAAATTCCCAAGACAAATCCTTCTTGCAACGCTTGCTGTGGGGCTTCTCGCATCGTATCCGATGTACCTCTGGGCGGACCGTGAGGTGGTGGTGGGGGTGCTCACCGGAGGGCTGATCAGTCTCGTCAACGTACTCATCGGGTACGTCTCGGTGGAGTTCGCGTTCAATAAGTCCAACGCAACGTTCCTGAAAGTCGTGCTTGGGGGAATGGGGGTTCGGCTGTCGCTGATCGCGGTCACTCTAATCGTGCTCATCAAAGTCTCCAGTGTCCATCTGTACAGCTTGATCTCCTCGATGCTTTTCTTCTATTTTCTCTACATCACATTTGAAATCCTGTTCATCAATAAGAAAATCGCTCTCAAAAACCGTCCATAAGTCTGAATGTTCTTTCCATCCGGTCCCGCTGTCGTCGATACCCAGCTCTCTGTCGAACCTGCTGTTCTCTCGGGCGGGCATGTCGGTGGAGGCGTCCAGGCTGCGGATAAAGGCGGAGAGTGGGTCCTCGAGCACATCGCAGATTCGCACTCGATCGACCTCGAGCCGTTCGGTCATATCACGTTACCTCAATTTCCTTCGGTTCATATTTTTGGACTCACTGTTGACCTTTCAATCACGAAGCACGTTGTTTTTCTCTGGATTGCTGCAGCCCTGCTGATTGTGCTCTTGAGTCTTGCAGCGAGGAATTATCGGAAGCGGCTCGTTCCCTCCGGATTCTCGAACTTCATCGAAGTGTTTGTTGTGTTTATCCGCGACGAGGTCGTTCTGCCGACGGTCGGGAAAGAAGGGATGAAGATGATGAATTATTTTCTCACAGTTTTCTTCTTTATCCTCACTTGCAACCTTCTCGGTCTTGTTCCCTACGCTTCTACGGCAACCGGGAACGTGAGCGTGACCGCGGGCCTGGCGATCATCGCGTTTCTCGTCATTCAGCTCGCGGGGATTCGGAAGAACGGGCTCGTGGGATATTTCAAGGGTCTCATCCCGCAGGGAATTCCGGTGTTCGTTCTCCCGATCATGATTGTTGTGGAATTGCTGGGGTTGTTCACGAAGCCGTTCGCGTTGTGTATCCGTCTATTTGCGAACATGATGGCCGGTCATATCGTTATCTTTTCGCTCATCGGGTTGATATTTACGTTCCAGACTGTATTGGTGGCGCCGGTTTCGATCGGGTTTGCGTTGTTCATCAGCCTGCTCGAAATCCTAATCGCCACCATTCAGGCGTATATTTTCACGATGCTGACGGCGGTGTTCGTGGGATTGGCGGTCCATCAGGAACATTAGAAGAGCAAGAACGTCATCGGAGTCCGCACGGTTAACCATGAACTCACTACAGAACTTTGGGGAGGAATTCCATGAGTGAATTAGCGTTCGCGTACTTAGCCAGTGGAATCGGCGCTGCGATGGCAGTGATCGGAGCAGGGTACGGTATCGGAAAGCTTGCCGCTGCCGCGATGGAGGCCAGCGGTCGCCAGCCCGAATCCGCGGCTGACTTGCGCACCACGATGATTATCTCTGCAGCACTCATCGAAGGTGTGACGCTGTTTGCTGAAGTTATTTGCATTATCCTAGCGTTTAAATAGTACGACTGTGGTGGTGACCTATGCTGGAACTAAATCCCGGACTGATCATCTGGACGGGGATAACGTTCTTCCTGTTGCTGCTGATCCTTCGCACGGTCGCATGGAAACCGATCTTGACTGCGCTCCAGACTCGAGAGGATACTATCCGCTCGTCCCTGGACCGCGCGGAGGAAGCGAAACGGGGAGCCGAGCACATTCTCGAAGAGAATCGGAAAAACCTCAGCCGAGCCGAACAGGAATCCTTCCGGATCATCAACGAAGGAAAGTCGCTTGCAGAGAAGATGAAGTCAGAGATTGTCGAGAAGGCAAACGCGCAGGCACGGCGGATGATTGAGGAGGCCCGCGAAGGAATTAACCGCGAAAAAGAAGTAGCGCTCTCTGAGTTGCGGGGTGAGGTGGCCGATCTTGCTGTCCTGGCGGCAAGTAAGATTCTCGAGGAGACGCTTGACGTTAGGAAGCACCGCAAGATGGTCGACAATTTCTTGAAAGAATTACCGAAGTCCTAAATGCCAAACATTCGCGTTGCGCGGCGCTATGCGCGTGCGTTGATTTACCTCGTGGAGGAATTGAAACAACTCGACGTCGTAAGGAAGGATTTAGAACTTATCCTCCAGACGTACAAGTCCTCACGCGATTTCCAGTTGTTCTTGGAAAGCCCCGTTATCCGCGAGGACAAGAAGAAGCAAGTCCTTGGAGAACTCTTCAAGGGCAGAATCTCCGTCACAACCATGAAGTTTCTCGAGCTCCTTGCAGAGAAAAACCGGGAAGGCATTCTCCCCGATGTGATCGCGCAGTACCATCAGCTCGGCAACGAGCGGCTCGGCATCGTTGAGGTGGTGGTGACGAGTGCTGTCGAACTGACGAAAACCCAGCAGCGTAAGCTGGAGCGTCAGCTGGAGCAGTACGCGAAAAAGAAGATTGACGCAGAGTACCTCGTCGATCCTGCGGTGAAAGGGGGCTTTGTCGTGCGGATCGGCGACACCGTTCTGGACGCGAGCATCAAGCGTCAGCTGGAGCTTTTGCGCGAAAAATTCGTGAGCACGACGGCGTAGCTTCTTTCCATTCTTACTGAAACTGAGGGATCCACTATGGCAGACGTACGACCTGAAGAGGTTTCCACGATCCTCAGGAGACAACTCTCAGGATTTGAGAAAGAAGTGGACGTGTACGATGTGGGGACTGTGCTCCAAGTGGGAGACGGTATCGTGCGCATCTACGGCCTCGAAAAAGTCATGTCGAGCGAGCTCGTCAAGTTTCCCAACGGGGTGTTCGGGATGGTCTTGAACCTCGAAGAAGATAACGTTGGCGCGATCCTCTTTGGCGAAAGCACACTCATCAAGGAAGGAGACATTGTCAAACGGACACGGCGTCTGGCCTCGATGCCCGTCGGCGAACAGATGCTCGGTCGGGTTATCAACCCTCTTGGCCAACCCCTAGACGGGAAAGGGCCAATCAAGACCAAAAAGTTCTTGCCCATCGAGCGAAAAGCTCTAGGGGTCATCTACCGACGACCAGTGAAGGAACCGCTCCAGACAGGAATCAAGCCCATCGACGCGATGATTCCGATTGGTCGCGGCCAGCGCGAGCTCATCATCGGCGACCGGCAAACCGGGAAGACTGCGATTGCCATCGATACGATCATCAACCAGAGGTACACGCACACCGAGAAGGCAAAGAAAGATGGTGTGAATCCGATGTACTGTATCTACGTGGCGATCGGACAGAAAGCGTCGACTGTTGCCCAGGTCGTCGCGAAGCTCGAGGAGCACGGCGCGATGGAATACTCGACCGTTATCTCTGCGACGGCGAGCGATCCAGCCCCGATTCAGTACATCGCTCCGTATGCGGGCGTGACGCTCGGCGAGTTTTTCCGAGACAGCGGACGACACGTTGTAGTGATCTACGATGATCTCTCGAAGCACGCTCAGGCGTATCGACAGGTCTCGCTCCTTCTTCGCCGTCCTCCGGGGCGCGAAGCCTATCCGGGCGACATTTTCTACCTCCACTCTCGCTTGCTGGAACGGGCATCTAAATTGAGCGATGAGCTCGGCGGGGGAAGTTTAACCGCTCTTCCAGTCATCGAGACCCAGGCGGGCGATGTGGCAGCGTACATTCCCACGAACGTTATTTCGATTACGGACGGCCAGATCTATCTGGAGCCCTCGTTGTTCAACGCAGGTGTCCGTCCGGCAATCAACGTCGGTATCTCGGTATCCCGTGTCGGCGGAAACGCGCAGATCAAGGCGATGAAGAAAGTCGCTGGTCGCCTCCGACTCGAGTTGGCGCAGTATCGCGAGCTCGAGGCGTTCGCAAAGTTCGGCTCGGACCTGGACAAGGCGACGCAGGCGCAGCTTCGTCGAGGTTCTCGGCTTGTTGAACTCCTCAATCAGGATCAGTACGTCCCCATGCCAGTGGAGGAGCAGATTGTGGTCATCTTCGCAGGAACGAGCGGATACCTCGATCAACTTCCGCTCGATCAGGTGCAACGGTTCGGGAAAGAGTTCCTCGACATGATGGACGTGAAGCATAGAGACGTTCTCGATGGTATCGCTAGACAGGAGGATCCTCGGGAGGACCTTGCTCAGACTCTGCACACGATCACGAAAGAGTTTCTCGAAAAGTTCAAGGTTCGGACCCCTGCCGCGGTCAGATGATCTATGGCGACGCTCCGCGAAATACGAAGACGTATCGCCGGGACCAGGAAAACCCAGCAGATCACGAAGGCGATGAAGATGGTGGCTGCGGTTAGGTTTCATCGCGCACAGGGAAACATTCTTTCTGCTCGGCCCTACGCGAGGAAGATGAACGAATTGCTCCGGCACCTCGTGACGAAAGTCGAAGTCCGGCTGCATCCCCTTCTTGTCCAGCGAGAAGTTCAACGCGCTGCTCTTGTCGTCGTGACGGCAGACCGCGGACTCTGCGGTGCGTTCAACGCCAATCTCTTGAGGACGGCGGTCGCTCATATCGACAAGCATTATCATCAGATGGACAAAGAAGGTCGATTGAAGCTGATCTGCGTCGGTCGGAAAGGGTTGGACTTCTTCAACAAGAGGCACTACAACATCCTGTCGAATCACACACACATCTTCAACGTGTTGAACATCTCCCACGCCGTGAAGATCGTTGAGGAGATGACGGAGGGATACGTGAAAGGAGAGTTTGATAGAGTTGAAGTTGTCTACAACGAATTTAAGTCCGTCATCCAGCAGCGGATTGTCGTCGAGCAGTTTCTCCCGATCCCTCCAGAGGAAGTTCATCCTACGGAACGCGGCTTCGTCCCTTTGATTGACTACATCTATGAGCCTTCGAGCAAGGAGATTGTCGATGCGCTGGTGCCAAAGCATTTGAATTTCCAGATGTGGCGGATTCTCCTGGAGTCGAATGCTGCGGAACAAGGCGCGCGGATGACCGCGATGGACAACGCTACGGAGAACGCAAAGGAGCTGATCGAGACGCTCTGGCTCTCTTTTAACAACGCTCGCCAGGCAGCGATCACCAAAGAGATCCTCGAGGTTGTCAGCGGTTCGGAGGCATTGAAGACCGCGTAAGGTTTGCGCGTGGAGATCCTCTGACCGTTCGCCTGATACATGTAAAGGTGGGGCGGACGGTTTTTTTGTTGCAGTGGGGGGTGCGGTGAAGGCTAGTCGGGAGAGGGTTGTGCTCGCTCCCAGAGCTTGCGCCATCTACAAGAGATGCCGGCTTTCGGCAAGCAGCGCGATAGCAACGCCTCGTAACGATGTCTTGGCGCACGAATTTAGGAGCGTTGCAATAGAGGGATTTGTTGCGTAGATTATTCAATTTGGGTGGTACGTACACGCAGAATACCAAAAGGTGCTCATCGATGTTTGAAGATCTAACCGAGAAGTTGCAATCGGTTTTCCGGAAACTTCGCGGCTACGGCAAGATCACGGAGGCGAATGTCGCCGATGCGCTTCGGGAAGTGCGCAGAGTCCTGTTGGACGCTGACGTGAACTACAGGGTCGCGAAGCAGTTCGTGAACGACGTCCAAGTGCGCGCGATCGGTCAGGAGGTTCTCACGAGCATTACCCCGGGGCAGCTTGTCGTGAAGATCATCCACGATGAGATGGTGAAGCTGATGGGAACTTCCCGTGTTGACATCTCGTATGCTTCGTTTCCGCCGACGGTCATCCTGGTGGCTGGTCTTCAAGGGTCGGGGAAGACGACGCTCGCCGCGAAGCTTTCGCTGCATCTGAAGTCGAAGGGTCGTCATCCGTTGCTGGTTGCTGCAGACATTCATCGGCCGGCAGCCAGCGACCAGCTTGAGATCCTGGGCAAGGAAATTGAGGTTCCCGTCTATGCCGAACGCTCTCAGTCGGCGGTTCAAATCGCCACGGCATCAATCGACTTTGCCCGTAAGCAGGCTCGGGACGTCGTTGTACTCGACACTGCTGGCCGTCTCCACGTCGATGAGGGGATGATGCGGGAAGTCGAGCAGATCAAAGCTGCAGTCCAACCGAACGAGATCCTCTTTGTTGTGGACGCGATGACCGGACAGGATGCCGTCAACTCTGCGCGGGTATTCCACGATCGACTCGTGTTCGACGGGATCGTGCTCACAAAGCTAGACGGCGACACGCGGGGGGGTGCAGCGCTGTCGATCCGAGCGGTTACCAACAAGCCAATCAAATTCGTCAGCGTCGGCGAAAAGCTCGACGCTCTGGAACCGTTCTATCCGGAACGGATGGCGTCGCGAATCCTCGGTATGGGCGACATCGTGACCCTGGTGGAGAAGGCGCAGCAGCAAGTCGATGAACAAAAAGCTGCTCGTCTCGAGGAGAAGTTTCGGAAGGCGCAGTTCACCTTCGAAGATTTCATGGATCAACTTCAGCAGATCAAAAATATGGGGTCCCTGAGTTCGCTCGTTGGGATGATTCCGGGCATGCAGCGAATCGCGGGTCATGCGGAAATCGACGACGGCGGGCTTAAAAGGATCGAGGCGATCATTCAATCGATGACGAGAGAAGAACGCCAAAAGCCGAGCTTGATCAATGGAAGTCGTCGGAAGCGGATCGCCGTCGGGAGCGGCACGAGTGTGCAGGAAGTCAATCGATTGCTGAAGCAGTTTGCCGAGATGCAAAAAATGATGAAGAATTTGAATAAGGGGAAATTCAACCATTTCCTCCAGGGCATGCAAATGCGCGCGTGAGTGTATCTCAAAAATGTTGGTCGTTAATTCAAAACATGGATCGAATTCAACAAGGGAGGTCTATCGTTGGCAGTTAGGTTGAGGTTACGCCGAATGGGTCGGAAAAAAGTGCCCATCTATAAAATCGTAGCAGCGGATGCGCGTTCGCCGCGCGACGGTCGCTTTATTGAGGCGATCGGGATGTACAACCCGATCCCAAATCCTCCGACCGTCGAGTTCAAGGAGGATCGAGTATACGATTGGCTTGGGAAAGGTGCGCAGCCGACGGACACGGTCCGGAGTCTCCTGCAGCGCAAGGGTATCTGGTTGCGCTGGAGCTTGATGCGCCGAGGAGTGAGCGCGGAGAAGATCAATGAGGAGTACGTGAAGTGGCAGGCTGCTCGTGCGCAGCGTGATGCGGCTCCCAAAGCGCGGCGAAAGGCCTCTGCGAAAAAGAAGAAAGGCGCAAAAGGTGCCCCCCCGGCCGAAGATGCAGCGGCTGCAGCCTCTGTCCCGGAAGAAACTAATCCGTAGCCTTTTCCGAAGGCTTCAAAGGTCCGGCACCAAGTGTTCCTTCGGAGAGTCCCTTTGCCAAGCTCATGCGGCGAAGCCGCCCCCGAAGGCGCCCACAAAGTGGTCACTTCGTGACACTTCGTGAGTGGACCGCTTCGCGCGTGGGGGCACTTTGTCCATCCCTTCGCGACTTTGCCATCAAAGCCTCCCGAGTTCGAGGATCGCGGCGGGGGAGCGAGATGCTTGCGCGGTGACATCATCGTTTGTATCTGGCCCGATGCTGAAACACCGAGCACGTTACTGCTGGATTGAATTCTAGGATGTGCAAGGGTTGAAATTCACACCATCGGCAGGACTGATCTTCCCGCCCGGTCGATGACCCAAACGGGTGCTGGTCCTGTGCCGAAGGTATGGCGTCGGCATTCGCCGCAGGCCGACACATGGGATGAGTCAGGGGTCGTTCCGCTCCGAGGACTGCCCCTGTGGACGCGGACTCCCCTCGTACCACTACCCTGTGGAAGGAGTCACACCCATGAAGGAATTCATCGAGTTCATCGCCAAGTATCTCGTCGACAACCCTGAGGGTGTCCTGCTGGAGCAGGAGGAAAAAGAAAGCAAGATCATCTTTAAGTTGAAAGTGGCGGAGAATGACATCGGGAAGGTGATCGGGCGGAAAGGGAGAACTGCACAAGCGATGCGTACCTTGTTGAGTGCAATAGCAGCCAAAGAAGGTAAGCGAGTCATCCTGGAAATCCTCGACTGAACAGGAGTTATGTTCTCCTGGCAGAAGTACCCCCTCGCGGAGGGTGGAACTCTCATGGGAGGATCAGCCCTTCATGCAGAGCCGGTAGATAATAGAGGGCGGTATGGAAGCGAGCGTGACGTTGAGTGCAGCGTTAGTGGGATGGGTCGAACCGTCCGTAGCACGAACCGCTGGAGATCGACAGGAGAGCATATTGAGGCTGGACATCCCTCGAGCCTTTTCTGTACATCCATGATTTAGAAAACACGTTAATGGAAATACTGTAGGAATCGTTGCGGTATCTGTATAGACGAGAGGAGGAGCAGGCTGAATCGACGGTCCTCGTGACCGGGAATACAAACTATTTCATTCGCATCCGGTCGTACGCCGGAGTGCGAGAACCCAATTCAAGTTGAACAAGATGATTGTGCCACGGAAAGATCGGAAGTTCAGGAAGAAGGAAGCGTGAAAGAGGAGCTGTACGCGATCGGGAAAATCCAGAAGTGTTTTGGTGTGAAGGGCGAGTTCGTCGTGGAATTGATGACTCCGAAAGCTGAGCGGTTCTCGCAGCTCGAGGGGGTGCTCATCGGGCACGATGATGGAGGAGTGCGTCCCGACACAATTCGAATCGAGAGGATGCGCCCTCAGGGAAGAGGCATCGTTGTCAAGCTGGAGGGAATCGATGACCAAAGCCGCGCGGAGGAATTGCTGGGATGCTACCTATACGTCACGCATGAGGACCGGATTGCTCTGCCCTCGCACACATACTTTATCCACGACATCCTCGGATTGAAGGTAGAGGATGAAGAGGGAGCACCGATCGGAACCGTTGTCGACGTCCTTCGCTTGCCCGCACATGACGTCTACGTCGTAAAGCAGGGATCGAGGGAGTTTTGGATTCCGTCGGTGCGGGAAATCATACGAAACGTAGATCTCCAGAAAAAGGTGTTGCAGATTCACGTCATCGAGGGTCTCCTTGACCCCCAGTAGCTTGAGAGAGACAAGAGTATGAGAATCGACATCATCACGGGGTTTCCAAAACTGCTGACCGGCCCTTTGACGGAGAGCATCGTGAGACAGGCTCAAGAAAAGAAGCTGGTCGAGATCCTCGTGCACGATTTGCGAGACTACGCGCATGACAAACACCGTACGATCGATGATACTCCGTACGGTGGAGGTGCGGGAATGGTTCTGAAGCCCGAACCGATTTTCCAATCCATCGAAGCACTAAAAGCCGAGCGGACCTACGACGACGTTGTCTACTTGACCCCTGAAGGGGAACAATTCACCCAGCGGCTGGCGAACGACCTCTCACTCAGGAATAATATCATTCTCCTGTGTGGACATTACAAAGGGATTGACGAACGGGTGCGAGAAGTGCTTGTGACGCGCGAGATTTCCATTGGAGACTATGTTCTCACGGGAGGTGAACTCCCGGCGCTCGTGGTGATCGACGCTGTCGTCCGGTTGATTCCAGGTGTTCTGTCGGACGGCGAGTCGGCCTTGGAAGATTCCTTTCAACGAAACGGGCTTGACTATCCCCACTACACTCGACCAGCCGAGTATAGGGGCATGAAGGTGCCGGATGTGCTGCTCACCGGCCACCACGTCGAGATACAGAAGTGGCGTGAGGCGCAAGCGCTGAAACGCACGCGGGAGCGTCGCAAGGATCTTCTCGATAGAGAATGAATGGGGCAACATCCTATCCGCCTTATGAACGGAGAATAACTATGGACAAACTTTCACTCGTTGAGGCTACGGAACGGAAGTCGGATATTCCTGCGTTTCAACCTGGTGATACAGTGAACGTGCATGTTCGGGTCATCGAGGGTGACAAGGAGCGTATCCAGCAATTCCAAGGTGTGGTGATCAGTCGCCGGGGTTCGGGACTCGGGGAGTCATTCACCGTGCGGAAGGTATCCGAGGGAGTCGGCGTTGAGCGCATTTTCCTGCTCCATTCACCGCGGATCACGAAAATTGAGCGTGTGAAAGAGGGCCGTGTCCGCCGCGCGAAGCTTTACTACCTGCGGAGTCTAGCGGGCAAGGCCGTCCGGCAGAAGACCACGGCTTAGTAACCAAGGATGGATGTTCGATGCGGAAGAAGCTCGGCGTTGTTCCATACGTTTTCGCGAGACCGCTGGTGCATGGCTTGGGAGAAGCCGGCTCGAAATTTGAACTCGAATATGCAGACCCCGTGTCCGTTGCAGTGAAGATGCGCGAGCGGTCGCTCGATGTCGCCTTTCTCTCCCCAATCGATTATGCCTTGAATAGTCCAGACTACTCGATTATCCCGGGAATCGGGGCTTCGAGTCCCTCAGCAGATCGTTCCGTGCTTCTCGCGTTCCAGCAAGGCCTTCAGAAGATCAAGAGCGTTGCCGTCGCGAATGCATCGACCTCCGAGGTTGTGATGACACGCATTCTCTTGGCGGAGAAGTACGAGGTCAATCCAACATTCGTTCCACTCCCTTCCACCTGTTCCTTGACCGTCGAAGCGATGCTCAGGAGAGCAGATGCCGCTCTGATTGCAGGTGATGAGAGCACACTGAGAGAGGATTCGATCGAATCTGCGCTTGACCTGACCGAAGAGTGGAGTGACCTATCCGATCTCCCCTTCGTTCACGAGTTTTGGGTGGTTCGTTCCAACATGCTCACGAAAGAGGAGCTGCGCATGCTGCAGGAATCGAAGGAGCGTGGGGTAAACGAGCTCGACAATATTGCGACAGAAGCCGCCAAACAGGTCGGTATTGCTGGAGAGCGTGTGACTAAGCTTCTGACGTCACTCGTCTTTGACCTTGACGAAGAAGACGTCGAATCGCTGTTGGAGTTCTTCTGATTCGCGTTCTACCACCGTATCCTCGGCGAAGTGCCCGAAATAAAGTTCCTGGAGATCGAACAGGAACTGAATCCTCATTTCAACTGACCCATTCCCCGCATCCTTGGGAGTTTTGTGGCGACCCCCCCGAAGGCCGAAGTCCCCCATGAAGTGGCTCCTTTGGAGCACGAAGAGGCCCCGAAGGGGACTTCGTCCTTCCGGGCCACTTCTCACGAAGTTCCCGCGGCGAAAGCCGTTTCCCAAAGGGATCACATGGCGAGAGTCCCTTCCCCGAAGGGGCCACTTCGTGGCGGGAAAGGGATCGCTTCGTGGGTGGGGGACTTCGTCGATCCCTTCAGGATTGAATTTAAACGGAATTCCACTAAATTACCCCACGGACCGAGCCTTACAATGGAGTCTGTCGGACCACCCTCAAGACCTCGGTGCCGCGCAGCAATCCCCTTGCTGTGGAAACCACGTACCAGACCCAGGGTTTAACAGTCGGGAACTCCACTCTCGAAGGGGCTCTCCGAACGAGTCCTTCACGAAGTGGTCCTTTGGATTGGACCTTCGGAGATCGACGCTCATGCTCAAGACACTGCGCATTAAGAATTACGCACTCATCGATGAGGTTGAGGTCGAGTTTGAAGCCGGGCTAAACATTCTCACCGGTGAGACCGGTGCTGGGAAGACGATCATCATCGATGCGATGAGCCTTGTGCTTGGAGAACGTGCGAGTTCCGACGAGGTTCGATCAGGAACGGAGAAAGCAGTGGTGGAAGGGGTATTTGCCGTTGCAGGGAACCGGAAACTGAAAAAACTCCTGGAAGAACATCAGATAGACTGGAACGAGGAACTAATCTTGCGCCGTGACGTCTCGAGCAAAGGGCAGAGCCGATGCTTCGTCAATGACACTCCCGCAACGCTCTACCTTCTGAAGAACGTGGGCGACTTGCTTGTCGATTTGCACGGTCAGCATGAGCATCAATCGCTCCTCCGAGTGGACACGCACATCAACCTCCTGGATGATTTCGGTGGACTCGAAGGACTCGTCGGTGAGTTTCGCCGGGCCTACGATGCCTCGCAGGGCTTGTTCGCGGAACTTGAAGAGCTAAAAGAGAAGGAGCATCAGCTGAAGGAAAAAAAGGAGCTGTACGAATTTCAGATCAGGGAGATCGATGCGCTCAGGCTTCAACCGGGTGAAGAAGAGGAGTTGGAATCCGAGCTGAAAATTCTGGAGAATGCGGAAAAGCTGTACGAGGCAACTTCCCGCTTGTACGAAATGTTGTACGAGGGTGACCATTCGGTCCACGATCAGCTAGTGCTCGCGAGGAACCAGCTCGAAGACCTGGCAACGATCGACAGGTCGTTCGAAGCGATGAAAAGCGAATGTGCTTCGGCTGATGCGATTGTGGATGAGGTGACAAGGTTTCTCCAGCAGTACAATTCAAGAGTGGACTTTAACCCGGAACGTCTGGAACATAACCGCAATCGGCTTGGACAACTGGCGCTCCTGAAGAAGAAGTATGGCGGGTCGGTCGATTCAATACTCCGGCACCGCGAAACGATCGGTCAGGAAGTGGCGCTGGCGGAGAATTTTGAAGGGGAGATTCGGAAACTGCATCAACAAATCGAAGAGGTCCGATCGCTTGCCTCAGAAATAGCGCAGCGACTATCGATAAAGCGGCGTGAAGTGGCCCGGAAGGTGGCGAAAACGATCGTGGATGTGCTGGCTGGCTTGGGGATACCGAACGCGCAGTTCGATGTTAGCGTTGAGAACCGAAAGGTTGTGGCCGGCGAAAACGGCTTTGTGAAACTTGGCAGGGAATTTTACGAGACGACCCCGAGGGGCATCGATTTCGTCGAGTTCTATGTGTCCACTAATATCGGTGAGGATGTCAAACCGCTGGTGAAAGTAGCATCTGGAGGGGAGATCTCCCGCATCATGCTGGCCTTGAAATCGATCCTTGCGAAGTCGGAGCGATTGCCCCTGCTGGTGTTTGATGAAATCGATTTGGGCATCAGCGGGAGGATCGCCCAGGCAGTCGGATTGAGTCTCAAAAACCTCTCCAGCTTTCACCAGGTCATCGCGATCACGCATCTTCCGCAGATCACCAGCCTTGCGGACACTCATTTTGTGGTGGAGAAGGTCCGGGACGGGAAGCGCACCGCTACACGTATGCGCAAGTTGAATCTGGAAGAAAGAGTGCATGAAGTGGCGAAACTGATGAGTGGTGAGGAAGTCACAGCGGCGGGACTGAAAGGTGCACGGGAACTGATAGCATTCAGCAGGAAACATTGACACGAATCATGCCGCTCAGTGTGTACAACACGATGACGAGAAGAAAAGAAGAGTTTGTTCCGCTGATACGAAAACAGGTGGGAATCTATGTCTGCGGACCCACCGTGTACAGCCACGCCCATATCGGGCACGCGAAGAGCTACGTGTCATTCGACGTTGTTGTCCGTTATCTCCGCTACCTAGGCAACAAGGTTCGCTACGTGCAAAACATTACCGACGTCGGTCACCTGACCGATGATGCAGATGAGGGGGAGGACAAGATCGAGAAGCAGTCGAAGCTGGATCGCATGCATCCGATGGAGCTCGTAGACCTCTACACGCGCAGCTACTTTGAAGACATGGACAGGCTCGGGAACCTTCGCCCCAACATCTCTCCGCGCGCAACCCAGCACATCATCGAGCAGATCGAGCTTGTGAAGAGCTTGCTGAAGAAGAACTTTGCGTACGAGGTCAACGGGTCGGTCTACTTCGACGTACGCCGTTTTCGCGACTATGGGAAACTTTCTCGGAGGAACCTCGATGAGATGGAGGCAGGCAAGCGAGTCGAGGTGAAAAGCGAGAAGCGCCATTCTGCGGACTTTGCCCTTTGGAAGAAAGCAGAACCCGGGCACATCATGCAGTGGTCGTCCCCTTGGGGTCTAGGGTATCCGGGCTGGCATGCGGAATGCTCGGTCATGTCGATGAAATATCTCGGTGAGCAGTTCGACATCCACGGCGGTGGAATCGAGATTCAGTTTCCACACCATGAATGTGAAATCGCGCAGAGTGAGTGCGCCACGGGAAAACAGCCGTTCGTGAAGTACTGGCTGCACAACAACATGGTGAGCGTTAACGGTCAAAAGATGAGCAAATCACTCGGAAACTTCGTCACGATCAAGGATGCTTTCAAGAAGTGGGATCCGATGGTGATCCGGTTTTTTGTCATGCAGAGTCACTATCGAAGCACTCTTGACTTCAGCGAGCAAGCTCTCGATGCAGCCAAGCAGGGCTTTGAACGACTTGCGGGGAGTGTGAATCGGTACAGAAGCTACTTGAAGAACGTTGAGACTGTCGCAGAAGGACCCGGTCTCGTCGAGCCATTGTTGTCCCTCAAACAACAATTCTTTGATTCGTTGGATGATGATTTCAATACCCCTCAGGCAATCGCGGTGCTCTTTGAAGTGACAAAGCGCACGAACGAGATCTGCGAAGGGAGGGGGCAGACCCGACACCCCTTCAACGTGCGAGAAATTGAGCGGATCTTCTTCACCGAAGGCGCGGGAGATGTTCTCGGGTTCGATTTCTCAGAGAAAGCACCGCCATCTCTTGGGAACGACTCGGAATTGGCTAAAATCGTTGACCTTCTCATCGATCTGAGGGCGGAGCTGAGGGCGCACAAGCTCTGGGCTCTTTCCGACAAGATCCGAACGCGGTTGGGAGAGATCGGAATCGTGCTGGAAGACAAGCAGGAAGGTACGACGTGGCGGAAGGTCTGAAACGGCATTACGCCTCTGACAGATGCCTCGGGCCTCGCGCGCAAGTACGGCGATGCATGGCAATCATGGTGGACGAATCGTGAAATTCGAGATGAAAAGGTAAGCTTTTTCGCATCGCGGTTGCCCGCTGGTGAACATACGTTTACGTACATTTTCCGTGCTCAGATCCCAGGCTCGTACCATGTGATGCCGTCGCTCGGAGCGTTGATGTACTACGCCGAAGTGCGGGGAAATTCTGACGAAATTCAACTCCAGATTGTTGACTGAACCTTCTTCACGTGGGAATGGGGTAGTCACTGACTGCTCTCTTCTGTCCTTCCTTGAAATTCACTACCTTTTTTTCTATCTTTGATACTGGAATTCAGATTCGATATTTTTGTGCGCTGGCACGAGCTGAATGATCGTGCGAGGTGTCCGAGCTCGCACGCCGGGGTCAGAGACCCCGATGAATTTTCCCTTCACATCCCGCTGTATTAAGGAGAGTGCCACTTGGTGGCTCTCAGATCACGGCGCGCTCAACGAGCTCGCGCTCGATTTTTTCTCATCCTCTGGTCATTGCTCCTGACGAACGGGTTTGCTTTTGCACAGGGCGCTGAGGGTTCTGCCGGAGCGAAGGCAAACGTTGAACCGCGGTTCCTGATCGATACTCCGACCGCGGGAATTCTCCACAGAGGAGATTTTGCGCTCGACATCGATTTCTTTGGGAACGGTGGCATGACTGTGGGTCTCTCTGCCGGAGTGATCAACCGCATGAGTCTTGGCATTTCCTACGGCGGAGATCGCCTCATCGGGTCAGAGAGGGCGGAGTTCAATGAGGTGCCGGGCATCAATCTTCGGTATCGGATTTGGGATGAGACCCTCTTAATGCCAGCGCTGGTGATTGGCTTCGACTCGCAAGGTCGGGAGGCGTACATTGATAGCCTCGACCGTTACAGGATCAAGTCCCTCGGATTCTTCGCCGCAACGAGCAAGAACTACAAAATTTTCGGCAACCTGAGTGTCCATGGCGGCGTTAACTACTCCCTCGAGCGCGCAGATGGTGATAAGGACCTCAATTTTTTTGGCGGGGCCGAAAAGACATTTGGCAGGGATATTTCCTTGATTGTGGAATATGATTTCGCGTTCAACGACAGCAATCGCCGGGCGGTAGGTCAGGCAGTGGGTCGCGGCCGCGGATACTTGAACGCGGGCATGCGATGGTCGGTCGGTGGAGGTTTCACCATTGGCCTCGACTTTAAGGATCTCGTCAAGAACCGGGACCAAGTTGCCGTCGGCAACCGGACACTTCGCATCGAATTCGTTGAAACATTGTAAGTGTTCGAAAAACTAAACGAGCCTCCCGAAGGTGTCCACATTAGTACACACTAGATTTTCTTGAGCTTAGAACGAATTGGGAAAACCGCTTCAATTAGCCAAGTTTTGAGGGGTAACCTTTCTGGCATTGTAGTTGTTCTGTAATATGATGGGGCAATAAGCCTTTCCGCTCAGAAAGCGAGGTTGAACCATGAAACTCACGAATATTGTCACAATTTTCCTGAGCGTTGCTCTGTCTGTCTTTCTGTTCTCGGGCTGCTATACGCAACTTGGAGCAGTCAAGTCGGAGGCAGAATATGAGGGGGAGGCTCCGTACTACGAGAGTGAAGAGCCCGAGGACCAGCAAGAATACGCTGCGGAAGAGGAATACGATGGCGACGTTTCGGTGACGAACGACTATTACTACTATGACGACGGTTACTACCCGTCACCGCGCTATCGGATGTACTTCCAGTACTACTATCCACCTTCATACTTCTGGTCGGCCTACGCTGATCCGTACTTTTACCCGGGTTACTACTACTATCCCTGGTCGTTCTATTACCCATGGTACTATCATCACTCTTTCTTCCACCACTCTTTCTTCGCGTTCCGATTTGGATTGTTCGCCCCGGGATTTTACTCCGGCCTATACTACGACCCCTTCTATTCCGGATACGGATTTCCCCACCGATTCGCGATCTCCGGCGTTCGAGAACGATCGAACCGTGATTTCGGGAGCACGCGGGGAGAGGGAAGGCGTCGCGGTGGAAGTGGCCGCGGGAGTTACACGGGAAGTGATGCATACAATCTGCCGCCGGCAATGCGTTCTCCAACTGCGGTTGGACAAACTGAACGAAACACAGGTGCGCGATCCGACCAGCGTTCGCGACAGCGAGTACGACGAGCTGCGAGGACTGACAGAGGAAAGGACGCGACTGTACGGGAAGGAAAGCGGATCCGTAATACTAACCGGAAAGAGACAGTCCGGCGAGCCGTAGGATCGACGCGAGGAAAATACACACTACGTTCTTCGAAGAGCAGGGATTCAAAGCGCCTAACCGACGAGAAACGTCCAGCTGATTCCAGGAAGCGCGGCGAGCATCGGAAGGTAACCCAGGGGAAAAAGAAACGATCCAAGTCGTCTTCTTATGCTTCGCGGCAAAAAGGATCTTCGAAGAAACACTTTGGAACGAACAGGAGAGGGTCAAGTCGGAGCGCAAAGGGCGGTCGGAGCTCCTATACTCGGCCATCTCGCTCCTCGCAGCCGAGCGTCGCGCCGTCAAGCGGCAGAGGGGGACGAAGTAGTGCGGTCAGGGGTTCAACTCGCGGAAGCAGTGGCAGCCGTCGCGGTCGCTGATCCGTAGAGCGAAATGTCATTTGGCTGCACGCTAAAGACAAGAAAGAAGTGCTTTGGTAAAGCGCAGAACGGCAAGGACTTGTGCAATCTGTTGTCGCGAAAATGAATTGCCTCTTTGCTCGAGGGGAAGAATTGAAGATGCGAACATTTCTTATCGTTATCAGCTTCTTGTTTCTCCCAGTTTTGACCTCTCATGCTCAATTCCCCGAAGACGCACTGAGACTCTCAACGTTGGGCTTCGGTGTGGGTGGCCGGGCACTGGGAATGGGCAACGCCTTCACGGCGGTCTCCGATGACTACACTGCCATTTTCTGGAACCCTGCTGGCCTTGCACAGATACGACGCAATGAATTCAGCGCTGGGATTTCACATCTTGGGTTCGACAATAGGAGCACGTTCTTTGGAAGTCAACGAAGCTTTTCGAACAACAAGACGAGCCTTGACAATGTGGGCATCGTTTATCCGCTTCCGACGCTCCGAGGAAACGCGGTGGTTGCGCTCGGATACAATCGCTCGAACGAATTTGCCACAGCACTTTCCTTCGATGGCTTTAACCCGAGCAGTTCCATCGTGCCTTCTCTCTTTCGGTCCGATACCACGCGGGACATTGCGTTCCTGCTCGCCCTGGAGGGGGAGGACGGTTCGACACCGATCCAGAGTAATGTCCGGCAGTTCGGGACGGTGCTCGAGGCAGGAGGAATCAACCGGTGGACGGCCGCTGGGGCAATCGACGTTGCCTCGGACCTCTCTGTGGGTCTAAGTCTGAATTTCCTGACTGGCTCCTATCGTTTTACACGAAATTACACCGAAGAGGACAGCCGGAACATCTACACGATGTTTCCGTTCGACTTCGACGCGCTCGAGCTCGACAACACTGTCGATGCTGACATTGTTGGGTTCACGGCGAAGTTTGGATTGCATTACCGGAAAGAGCCAGTGAAGCTAGGGCTCGCTGTCAAGGCTCCTTCCTGGTTTGACGTGCAAGAGCGTTTTTCCACGTCAGGGCGGAGTTTCTTCGACGACGGATTTAGTTCCTCAGCGAGGATAAATGGCACGACTGACTACAATGTGGCAACCCCATTTGTCTTCAGCGCTGGTGCCGCCGTGAGTGTCCTGGGATTGACGATCTCCGGCGATGCTGACTTTACGGACTGGACGCAGATGGAATTTCGTGATGCCACTCCCGAGCTGGAGGGGATGAACATTCAAATCAAGGAGATCTTTAAATCCACTGTTAATTGGCGCTTGGGAGCGGAGTATGAACTTCAGCCGCTCGGTCTGAGACTCCGAAGCGGATTCATCATGAATCAGTCACCGTATCGCGGTGACCCCTCCTCATTTAATCAGAAGTTTGTGACCGGAGGTCTCGGCCTGAATGTGGACGACATGGTGTTTGTCGACGCTGCGTACGCACGCGGTTGGTGGAACACGTTTCGCGTGAACTACGTTGATCCTTTTTCACCCACTGCTGTTTCCCGCACCGATGAGGATGTGAACACGGATAATTTTCTGCTGACCGTCTCGTTTCGGTTCTGACCTATTCTGTTGCAAGGAATCCCTCCGTTTCGTATATTGCTTCCGTCTCGTCGAATCAACGGGACGGATTTTTTATGGCGAGTCCATCCCGACGAGATACCCTCGACATACCTTCGGCCAACAACTCGTCCCGCTCCTTAAGGAGTCTCCCGAAGGGACCCCTTCGTGGCGGGAAAGGGGCCTTCGGCCTACAACTTTTCGAGTCAGTAGACTCGTAGAGACTCGTCGAGGGATTCTTCCGAGAACTTCCCCAAATTGAAACATCGCTTGTCGAAGCGGGCAAAATTCATCATCGGGATCAGCGGATTTTTCCTGGTGGTTCTTCTCGGAACGATCCTCTTCCTCCGTCATCTTGTAACGAAATCATTTCCCCAAGTAGAAGGAGGGCTCGTCCTTCCAGAATTGGAAGCTCCTGTCCACGTCTATCGGGATGATTACGGGGTTCCGCACATCATCGCGGAGAACGAACGCGATGCCCTCGTCGCTTCTGGCTTCGTTCACGCGCAGGATCGGATGTGGCAGATGGACATCAACCGTCGGGCGGGTGAGGGACGGCTTTCCGAAATCCTCGGAACCGGGGCATTGGCATATGACAAGCAACTTCGGACGATCGGCTTTAAACGCATCGCGGAACGGCTGGAGAAGTCGCTTCGGCGGGATTCGTGGCAGGCCCTTCAAGCCTACGCAGACGGGGTGAATGCGTACATCGAGAGCCATCGCGGCAAGTATCCGGTCGAGTTCGACATGCTCAACTATGAACCGGAGCAGTGGACTGTGCTCCATAGCCTCCTCATCGCTCGACTGATGGCGTGGGAACTGTGCATGGGTTGGTGGTCCGAGCTTACCTTGGGAGAACTGATGGAACGCTTCAATCTGGAAAAAGCGCTGGAGATTTTTCCTCCTTATCCCAAAGATTCACCTCGGGTGATTCCATGGCCCTCTGGCACACAGAAGTTTGCACTCGGTACTCGAGAATTCCGGTCGACGGAGCGTGCACTGAGGAAATTCTTGAACATCGATGGGTCGAACGTCGGGAGCAATGCCTGGGTGATCTCGGGAGCAAAAACTGTCTCAGGTTTTCCGCTGCTGGCAAATGATCCTCACCTGGGCCTTCCATCCCCCTCAAAATGGTATCTGCTCCACCTCAGCGGCGGTGAATTGAATGTGATGGGTGTTTCGATTCCCGGGAACCCGTACATCGTCCTCGGTCGGAATGAAAATGTTGCATGGGGCTTTACGAACCTCATGGCTGACGACGTCGATTTCTACATCGAAAAAGTTGATTCTCTCCACCCTGATCAGTACTTCTTTAACGGCAAGTGGCTGGACATGGAACTCATTTCTGAGGAAATTCTCGTGCGCGACTCTGCCTCCGTGTCGTGGACTGTCAGGCTAACGCACCACGGGCCGATCATCAACGACGTACACTCCTCTTGGTTTTATCAGGACAGCGCGACCGTAGCAAGCCATCCTCCGGTAGCGATGCGCTGGACTGGTTTCGAGACTACGGACGAGCTCTACGCCATCTCTTTGATCAACCGGGCGCGAAGTTGGAAGGAAATCCGGAAAGCTCTGGAAAATTTCGAAGTTCCAGGCCAGAACGTCCTGTTCGCGGACCGGGAAGGGAACATCGGCTACCAGGCTGCGGTCCGGCTCCCGATACGCGGGAAACAGAACCCCACGCTCCCATTGCCGGGATGGCTTGACGATTTCGAATGGAAAGGGTTCGTTCCGTTCCACGAGCTTCCCTTCGTGTTGAATCCCCCGAGCGGCTACGTGGCGTCGGCCAATAATAAGCCAGTCGATGAGACCTATCCTTATCACATCTCGAACCTCTGGGAGCCGCCCTCTCGCATCGTTCGCCTGGTGGATCTGCTAGAATCCGGAGGGCCGTTCTCGCTGCAGGAGGTCCAGCGGATCCAGCTCGATTATGTCTCTCCGCACGCTCGAGAGACCGTGCCGTATCTTCTGCACGCGTATGCAGGTCGAACCGTTCACGACAGCGTGCTGCAGACTGCGTTGAGTTATCTGCGGAACTGGGACTTCAATTTTCGCAAGGAGGACGTGACGACGACAATCTTCAACAAGTTCTACGTGAAGCTGTTGTGGAACACCTTCCGGGATGAGATGGGGCGAGATCTGTTCCATGATTACATTTATCTTGCCAACGTGCCCATTCGAGTGATGGCAGAAATGCTGAAGTTCGAGTGGTCCTCCTGGTATGACGACGTGACGACCGAAGAGGTAGAAACCCGGGACGTGATCCTCCGAAAAAGCCTGGAGGAGGCGTTGACGGAGTTGCAAGCGACGTTCGGAAAGGGGCTCAAGACCTGGAGCTGGGGAGACCTTCATCGAGTGACGTTTAAACACATCCTCGGCTCACAGAAACCGCTGGACAAAATATTTAATATTGGTCCTTTTCCCACTGGAGGGGCAGGCACAACGTTGAACAGCGGAGAGTACAATCTCAATTCGCCTTTCCAAATGACCCTCGGATCATCCTTCCGTCATATCACGGACCTGTCGGATAGTGTTTCATCGTTGATGGTCATTACGTCTGGTCAATCGGGTCAGCCGTTCCATCCACATTATGATGACTATGTCCCTCTCTGGCTGAATGGACTCTACCATCGAATGATCCTCGACGAACGAATGATTCAGGAGCAGAAGGAATGGAAGCATCTGGTTCTCCGTCCGGAAAAGTAACGGTGTTTTCTCCAACGTTTCGCGTTCGACTGCGGGAAGCTCGCTGTGTTGTGGCTTTCACCGGCGCGGGGATGTCGGCGGAAAGTGGGGTGTCGACGTTTCGCGGCGAGGATGGGATCTGGAAGAAATTTAAGCCGGAGGAACTGGCTAATCTTGACGCGTTCATCCGCAATCCCGAGCTGGTGTGGGAGTGGTACGCGCACCGGAAGAAAATTCTTTCGACCGTCCAGCCGAATCCGGGGCACTATGCACTGGCGGGGATGGAACTCCTTTTTCAGGAGATGCACGTTATCACACAGAACATCGACAACCTCCATCGCCGCGCAGGCAGTCAGAGAGTGTATGAGCTCCATGGCAACGTAGAGCGGAATTACTGCATCGACTGTCGCACTCCATTCATGAATGAGCAGTTGAACGTTGAGGAGGGCGTTCCAAGGTGCGCTGGGTGTGGCGGACTGATTCGGCCTGACGTCGTGTGGTTTGGGGAGCTGCTTCCCGTCGATGCATGGGAACGATCGGTTGAAGCCTGCGAACGTGCCGACCTGTTTTTCTGCATTGGGACATCGGGGATCGTCTATCCGGCTGCTTCGCTCCCTGGAATTGCACGGAGGTCGGGTGCCTACGTCGTAGAAATTAACCCTGAGTACACCATGCTTTCCCATTCAGTTGACGAAACTCTCATTGGAAAA
>JAZGDE010000010.1:0-5093 GCA_036477295.1 Bacteroidota bacterium
ATCGCTTCGTGCTCTTCCCTCAAGTTCCTCCACGTTGAACGAAGAGTGAGACAGCATTTCTGCAAGGATCGTGAGGCACGAGCGTACGGTGTTCGTTGTGTCGAGCATCGGAAACTTATCTTCCTGCATGTCACGGTTGTACGTGAGCGGCAGCGCTTTCATGATGGTGAGCAAGTTCATCAGGTTGCCGTAGACACGACCGGTCTTTCCGCGGACCAACTCTGCAACGTCGGGATTCTTCTTCTGCGGCAGCATACTGCTCCCTGTCGCGTATGCATCGTCGATTTTCAGAAACCCGAACTCTCGAGTGCTCCAGAGAACCAGCTCCTCCGACAATCGGCTGAGGTGCATAGCGAGAATGCTGGACGCTGCGGCAAACTCGATCACATAGTCACGGTCGCTTACGGCGTCGAGACTGTTTTCTGCGATCCCATCAAATTGCAGCCTCCGTGCCACGTCTTTTCGGTCGATGGGAAGGGAGGTTCCGGCGAGTGCGCCGGCGCCCAGCGGTGATCGATTCAGCCGGTTTCGGCAGTCCCGAAGGCGTTCGTCATCCCGCTGAAGCATCGAGATGTAGGCAAGAAGATGGTGGGACAACAGCACGGGTTGCGCGTGCTGGAGATGGGTGTAACCCGGCATCAACGTCCCAAGGTACTTCCTGGATGCTCGCAGCAGTGCACGCTGAAGTTGGCGGATTGCCAGGTGAATTTCATCGATCGATTTCCGAAGATACAACCGTTCGTCCAGTGAAACCTGGTCGTTTCGACTGCGTGCAGTGTGGAGCTTGCCACCCAGCTGACCTATCTTTTGAATCAAACGTTTCTCAACGGCCGTATGGATGTCCTCCTGTCTCCATGACAGCTTGAGGGTTCCCTTCTCGAGCTCCCGTTGAATTTCGAGGAGACCTTTCCGGATTCGTTGCGCTTCCTTCTGCGTCAGAAGTTTCTTTGCGGCAAGCATTTGTACGTGCGCGATGCTTCCGGTAATGTCTTCGCGGTAGAGATGTTTATCGAGGTCGATGGATGAAGAAAACTGCAGAGTTGAATCTGCAATTGGCTTGCTGAATCTTGCGCTCCAGAGAACGTCGGACTTTTTCATAAAACCTGGAAGATTCGCATACGAAAAAGTGAGTTAACCATTTGCTTGCACACTTTGATCCTCAAGAATTCCCCTGTTCATCCACACACATCCCCGGATATGACCTTTGTTCCCGCGGCCCTAGCGGGCCCTGTTATTCTTCGTGCGTTTGCCCGAGGAATTCCGTCCTACCTGGAAGTACGTTCGTAACGGCAGGCTGAAGATCTTAATAAATCCTTCCGAAGCCGAATGGTCGAATTGATCCTGCTCGGAGTACGTCGCGAGGGAATGATCGTACAGGGAATAGGGTGAACACCGTCCGGAGATCATCACGTTCCCCTTGTAAAGCTTTATCCGTACAGTCCCTGTCACCCTCTCCTGTGTTTTTTCGATGAGCGCGTCGAGAGATTCTCTCAATGGGGAGAACCACAGACCGTTGTAGATGAGGTTGGCGTAATCCTGCGCGACCCGATTTTTGTACTGAAACACATCCTTGTCCAGCGTCAGACGTTCAAGCTCGCAGTGCGCGAAGAGGAGAACCGTTGCGGCGGGAGCCTCGTAGATTTCCCGCGACTTGATCCCAACGAGCCGGTTTTCCACAATATCCAGTCGACCGACGCCGTGGGCCGCTGCGATATGATTCAGTTTCTCCAGCAGCGATGGGCCGTCCATTTTCCTATCGTTTAACGCGATGGGGATTCCCCTCTGGAACTCGACGATCACGTACACCGGATCGTCTGGTGCTTCCTCAGGCGACGTCGTCCATTGATAAGCATCCGGTGGCGGTTCCGCCATGGGATCTTCCAGCACTCCGCACTCGATGCTCGTCCCCCAGATATTTTCGTCGATAGAGTACGGGCTCTTTTTTGTGGCTGTGACGGGTATGTGATGTTGGGCGGCGTAGTCGAGCTCCTGCTCCCGTGATTTGAACTCCCATTCGCGGACCGGTGCCAGAACCTTTAGCTCTGGAGCGAGCGCTGCAATGGAGGCCTCAAACCGAACCTGGTCGTTTCCTTTTCCCGTACAGCCGTGAGCAACCGCCGTGCATTTTTCCCTTTTTGCCACCTTGACAAGTGCAGACGCCAGCAGAGGCCTCCCCAATGATGCTGCCATCGGATACGACTGCTCGTAGAGCGCGCCAGCTTTCAAAGCTCGAAAAATGTAGTTGCTGACGAACTCTTTTCTGAGGTCCAGGACGTATGCTCTCGAGGCTCCCGTTTGATTGGCTTTCTGTTGGATGCCGTTCAATTCACTCCGCTGACCGAGATTTCCCGTTACGGTAATGATGTCAGCATCGTACCTCTCCTTCAACCACGGGACCATGACTGAGGTATCGAGCCCACCGGAATACGCGACCGCGATTTTTTCTCGCTGCTTCATTTTAGGCCTCGAGAGAGTTTATAAGGTAAAATGCTCTTCAATGTTCTTGAACGACCTTTTGATTCGCTTCACGGAACGAGGGAGAACGATGACGGTGTCATCGCCAGCGACCGTTCCGAGGATTTCCGGGTCCTGTTGGCTATCGAGAAATCGAGCAACTCCCTGCGCTCGTCCCGGAAACGTGTTGATCACTATGAGCAACTCATTCGATTTGACAGCCAGGACTTCACGTGCGACGATCGATCGGAGCTCACTCTCGACAGGCTCTCCCGGGAGTGTGTACTGAACTCCATCGCGTGTCGGCACCCGGAGTATGCCTATGTTCTTCAAATCGCGCGAGAGGGTTGCCTGCGTTATTCGAATTCCATGATGCTTGAGGGCTCGAACGAGCTCCTCCTGACTGCCGATGGATGTTGTTGCGACAATCTTTCTGATAGCAAGGTGGCGCTTGTGTTTGTCCATGGATCACCGAATTCATGAGAGTTCATCGATAATCGGCTCACGAATGACTTCAGTGCCGACTCCCTCGTCGGTGAAAACTTCGAGAAGAAGAGCATGGGGAATCCGGCCGTCAATAACGTGTGCCTTGTTAACCCCGGCATTGAGTGCATCGAGCGCGGAGGTGAGCTTCGGTATCATCCCATCGGTAACGACGCCCTGAGACAGAAGTTGCTGTGCGTCGCGTTGAGTGAGGGAGTGAAGGAGCTTCCCCTCGGCGTAGATTCCCTCGACGTCGCTGAGATACACAAGCTTGGCCGCTCGAAGCGCGCCGGCAACCGCCCCTGAGGCGGCGTCGGCGTTGATGTTGTACACGACTCCCTCGGAGTCAACCCCGAGCGGAGCGATTACGGGGATGTGTTTATGTGTCAGTAACTGGTTGAGAAAATCGGTGTTGACGCCAGTGACAGTACCGACCAACCCGAGATCGGCCTCCTGATACCGTGTTGCACGGAGAAGCGAGCCGTCGATTCCGCTTAATCCGACAGCGCTCCCGTGGCAAAGGTTGATCTCCCGGACTATCTCCTTGTTGACGGATCCGGCCAGAACCATCTGAACAACCTCCAGCATGCGGGCGTCCGTGTAGCGTTGCCCGTTTATGAACCGTGTCGGAATCTGCAGTCGATGCGCCAGCTCGTTGATCTCCTTCCCACCTCCGTGCACGACCACGATGGAGACACCGATCTTCTTGAGCAGGGTTACGTCCTGGGCGAATGAAGCCTTCAGGGCCACATTTTCCATCGCTGCCCCTCCGTATTTGATCACTAGGGTCTTTCCCTCGAACCTGTGAATGTATGGAAGGCACTCGATGAGAACGTCCTGCTTCTGGAGGGCCGAAGACATGATACCTCCTTATGTCCGATATCGTGCGTTGATGGTGACGTATTGCTCCGTCAGATCACATGTCCAATACGTAGCAGCTCCGTGGCCGTTCGCGAGGTTGATTGTTACGGTAATGTCCATTTTTGACAGGACGTTACTCACTCCGTTGCCGGAGTTCACGACCACAAAGCCCTTCTGGAGGACGGGCAATCCGTTGAAGGAAATTTCCACGAGGTTCGGATCGAACCGAACATCCGAGCTGCCCAGGGCAGCGAGCATTCTTCCCCAGTTTGCGTCTTCTCCGTAGATTGCGGTTTTCACGAGAGGGGAGAGGCAGATCGCTCTGGCTGCTTTCACGGCGTCATCCTGAGAAGCTGCCCCCAGTACTGTCACCTCGAGGAACTTCGTAGCACCTTCACCGTCACGGGCAATCATCTTTGCGAGCTTGGTCAACTGTTCTTCAAAAACGACAGCAAAGCGGTAGTACGCATCCGTTCCTGGATCAAGCAGAGGGGCTCCCGACGCTCCATTGGCAAGAACAAGGACCGTATCGTTGGTGCTCATATCGCCATCGACGATGACACGGTTGAACGTGACGTCCACCGTATTCCGGAGGAGGTCCAGCAGCACACGCTGCTCCATTACAGCATCGGTCGTGATGAAAGCCAGCATGGTGGCCATGTGGGGTGCGATCATTCCGGAGCCCTTTGCCATTCCACCGATGGTTACCGGGATTCCATCGATGTCGAGTGCAGCCTGCGTCTGTTTTGGGAACGTATCGGTGGTCAAGATCGCTATGGCAGCGTCAAGGTTCGTCTCAGTGTCGAGCGACTGCGCTGCATATTGTATTCCTGAGAGAACTCGATCCATCGGAAGAAAGTGACCGATAACGCCGGTTGAAGCGACCAGTACTTCCTGGCGGTCAACATGAAGTGCACTGGCCGTTGCATCGACCATCGCCCACGCGTCCTGGTACCCCTGGTTTCCCGTGCAGGCGTTCGCGTTGCCGCTGCTGATGACGATTGCCCGGACGCGTCCCCCCTGTGAGAGTTGCTGTCGGCACACTTTGACCGGAGCGGCTTGTACGGAATTGGTGGTAAACACGCCTGCTGCCACGGCGGGTGAGTCCGACACGATGAGGGCGAGATCTTTTCGAGTGCGCTTGATACCTGCGCGCACTCCAGAGGCCCGGTACCCGCTCGGAGCAGTCACGCCCCGATCGCGCATTTTTTCATCGTGTCCAAGGTTTGTGGTCGACATCAAAGCAGTCCTTCCGTTTCTTGAATGCCAAACAGAATATTCATATTTTGGACCGC
>JAZGDE010000100.1:0-3164 GCA_036477295.1 Bacteroidota bacterium
CGAAGTCATACTGTCGGTGGAGTTCCTGACGGAGGAGTGAGTTTTCTCGGGCCAACTGACGATGCTCGATCAATCGTCGGATCCGGTGGAGGACGTCATCGAACTCCACGGGTTTCAGGATGTAGTCAAACGCCCCGTTGCGCAATGCAGCGATCGCCGTCTCGAGCGAGCCGTACGCCGTGATGATCATAACAAATGTCTCCGGGAACTGTCGAGTCACTCGCTCGAGCAGTTCGATTCCTTTCATCTGAGGCATCTCAAGATCGGTCAGCACGATGTCGACCGGCTTCTGCTTCAGCTGATTCAGCGCCTCCACGCCGTTGGCCGCCTCCGAGACATCATACCCTTCCTTCCCAAGGATGAACGAGAGCGACTCGCGAATGATCTTCTCGTCGTCGACGACCAAAATGCGGTCCGCCATGTCTTATTCCTTTTTGTCGATCGGTACAATCACGGTGAACGTACTCCCTTTTCCCTCCTCGCTCTGGACTGTGATGTCCCCATCAAATGACTTGACGATGCCGTAACTAACCCACAAGCCGAGTCCTGTCCCCTGTCCAATATCCTTTGTCGTGAAGAACGGATCAAAAATCTTCTCCAAGTTGATCCGGAGGATGCCTTTTCCCGTATCCCGGATCGCCACGCACACAGCATCGTCATTCGTGAAGGTGCTAACAGAAACTTTCCCAGGCTTTCCTTCGAGCGAATCCACCGCGTTCATGAGAATATTGATGAATACCTGAACAATCTGGTCCGGGACGATCCGGAGGAGAGGAATCGTATCGTCAAGTTGAAGGTTAAACCGTATGTGCTTGGCTTTCTTGCCAAACTGCACGATCGTAACCGCCTCGCGCAGAACTGCATTCACATCTGTCGGTCGAGGCTCATAGTCGGATGGCCGGGAAAAGTCGACGAGCTGTCGAATGACCGTCGAAATCCTATTGATCTGATTCTTGACCAGGTCGAGCTTCTCCTTGACAAAGTCTTCTGCAGTGGAGCGCTGAATCACCTGGACGAGCGAGGCAATGGATGCCAGCGGATTCCCGACCTCGTGGGCGATGCCCGCGGAGAGCGTGCCGATACTGTCCATTTTCTGCGATCGGATGAGCTGCTTTTGAAGGATTTTTTCCTTCGTGATGTCACGATGCGCTCCCAGAAAACCAACGACTTTTCCCAAGGAATCAACGATAGGAGCGATGATCAGTTGAGTGTGAAGCGGTTCCCCATTTTTGCGCCTGTTTTCGATTTCTCCAATCCAGGATTCTCCGGAGAGGATGGTCTTCCAGACCTCTTTCCAGAAGGCCTTCCCATGCTTGCCACCGCTCAAGATGTTCGGATTTTTGCCAATTAGTTCCTCTGACGAGTAGCCGGTGGACCGCTCGAAGGCAGGATTAACGTACACCATCTGTCCGTTCGCGTCTGTGATCTGGATGGGGTTGATTGTGTGCTCGATGACAGTCGAGAATCTGAGAAGATCAAGCTCTTTTTCTTTCTCCGCAGACACATCGCGGATCGTGAGCACGAACACGTCTCCCTCTTCGATGGTTGTCCTGTGGACACGAGCCTCGCCGAGCAGCTCCTTCTCGAAAGCGTGAAGTTTGACCATTAGGTCGGTAGACTGATTGATCCGAAGGTGCCGAAGTTTCTTTCGAAAGGAATCCCATGAGTCCTCTCGCATGAGGGTACGAAAATCCAGAGCCCGCAGCTCTTCTTCCCGTCTGCTGAACACTTCAGTTACTTTCCGGTTGCAAAAGAGGATGGAAAAGTCCAACGAGAGGACGAAATAAAGATCCTCGATGGCATCGATAAGGCGGGTTTGGATGTCAAGCAGTTGCATTGCTGGCGTATGGACGCGAAAGATCGGCGTGGTTTTCTAAAAGTAGCAATATATGCTGAAAACATCAAATGGATTGAATATTGAGGGCAAAGACTGCGTGCACTGATCACCGAGAATGTACAATCGAACGTCTCGGTCCTGTGGCTGACACGGACGCCAATGAAAACGAATCTCGGCGCCCAGCTGGTACAAGAGGTGATCACTCCGACCGACAAGAAGGGAGCTGGAGAACACATGAGACTGTTAGCACCTAAGTATTGATGAGCCTCGACCGTTGCTCAGGATTACTCGAACTTGAACAATTTAGATTCTTCTCTTGATGTGATTAGAAGAGGAAACCGTGGACTTCCCGTGCCACCATCAGGTCAGTCAGTGGGTTGTGTAGGATGATTGGGAGAGTGTCTCAGCCACTTTCCAGCACTACCTGCCCAACCTCCCTATGCCACGTGTCCACGTCGAAGAAGGGTTGGCAATTCTTGAGCTTGAAGGGTGGACGTCTGCCTCGCAGGCAGGGAACTCTCTGCTAAATCAATCCATTTTCGCCAATATTGAGCGAAGTGCTAAAACTTCTGCTTGTAACGTGTCAGAGCCGCGTGGGCTTCCGGCATCTCCGGCTGAAGTCGGAGCGCATTTTCCACTGCTGCCTTTGATTTCGCGAGGCGCTCCTCCGTTTGGTCGTATCCGTTAAAATACAACCACCGGTGAGAATGACAAAGGAAAACATAGGCATGCGCAAACTCTGGATCTAATTCTATCGCTTTTTCTAGCAGTTGGACTGCCCGTTCGTGCTCTCGATTGTCACCCGAAGCCAGTCCTTTCTAATCGTGGTCTCGAGCTCTCGAAGAGCATCATCCTCTCTGTTGGTCAACTGGTAGAGCTCTGCGAGGATCAGTCGGATGTCTGGCTGTTGGGGTTCCCGCTCCAACGCTTTCTTGACCTGTTCTTCTGCCTCTTCGTATCTCCCCATTCGCAGGTAGACTAAACCCAGGTTGGCGTATCCGAAAGCTTCCTCTGGTGCAATCTCAATCAGTTTCATAAATTCTGACACTGCCTCGGTCAGTTGATCTTCTTCTAAATAGGCTAGGCCGAGGCTGCGATAGCTGATCATATTCCTGATCGTCTGCGCGTCCCGAACGGGCTCCTTCTCACAGCCAACTAAAATAAAAACCCCTCCCAGAGCGATCAAGACAGAGGGAAGGGCTTTCCATCGAAGACTCATTTACTTTATGAACCCCTCTCTTCGGCTAGGCGAACCTAGCGTCTTTCATAACGCTTTTTTCCTTCAACAATGGATATTGTCTGATTGGGCCTAACGTCCTTAAAGTTC
>JAZGDE010000101.1:0-25706 GCA_036477295.1 Bacteroidota bacterium
TTGCTACCCTGGGGGAAACGTTGATGGCAAAGGAATACGTGAGGTCCGTACAAGCTACTTGGTGGTTACGCAAAGGAACGTACTTCCTCTTCATGCTCCGGGAACTCACAAGTGTCTTCGTGGCCGCTTATGCAGTCTTCCTGCTGATGCTCGTTGCGCGGGCGCAGGACGCTCAGTCCTTCGCACCGTTCTTCGATGGACTGAAAAGCCGGTGGAGTATAGCGTTCCATCTAGTCACGTTGGCGATGGTTCTCTACCACAGCGTCACCTGGATCAACCTGACGCCGAAGGTCATGGTCCTTTGGCGAGGTGAGGAACGGGTCAGTCCCGTCCTGATCGCGGCCTCAAACTACTTCGCCTGGCTCATCGTCTCGGGCCTGGTGGCCTGGATCGTACTACGGTGACGACGATGGCTAGGTCGAACGAACCACTATGGTGGTCGCTCTTCTCCGCGGGCGGTGTGGTAGCCGCCTTCTTCCTGCCCATCACGATCGTCCTGACAGGCGTCGCCGTCCCTGCCGGTTGGTTGCCGGAGCAAGCTCTGCTTATCCTGGTGCATCATCCTCTGACGCGCCTCTACCTGTTCCTCATTATCTCTCTGCCGCTATTCCACTGGGCGCATCGGTTTCGCTTTACCCTGGTGGATCTCGGCCTGAGGGGGATGGGCAGCGTGCTGGCGGTGGTCTTTTACGGAGCGGCAATCGCGGGAACGCTGATCAGCGGATGGCTCCTCCTGCGCCTCTAAGAGATGTCCGTAAGAAGATCACAGCAGGACCCATGTGGTGAGTACTGGTCACCAAAGATCTTCTAGTTGACATGTCGAAGTTTTTCCGGAACTTCGAGGCGATCAGGCCCTATTTGATCACCCACATACAGAAACACGTGCTTGATCGCCTTCAGATGCTCGAGCGGTTTGGCAACGCGACGAAGTGCATTCTCTGTGCGGCTTGCACAACAGCCTGTCCACCGTTCTGGTCGAACGACAACTAGTATGGACCTGCAGCAATCGTGAATGCGCTTCGGTTCATCTTCGACAGTCGTGATCAGGCTATGGAAGAGCGGCTGGGAATTCTCAATAGCAGTAATGGAGTCTGGCGGTGCCGTAGTGTCTTCAATTGCACGGAAGCCTGTCCGCGCGGCATCGACGTCACGGGCGCCATTCAGCAGGTGAAGCGGGCGTTGATGTTCAAGAAGCTGTGATTTTCCTGCTGGCCGCGGAGTGAATCGCCTCGGGCAGCTGACGGTCAGCCTATCTCTACCCCATCAGAGAGCAACATGGACGCGAGCACATTGCAGTTGCTAAGCGGACTGAATTGCTCTCATTCGTTTGCGACCTGCAATCCTTGATTCCCTCGGCCTAATGTGTTACATTTGGTGCCAAGACGGTCAGAATAGCGAACAGTGCGATGAACTAGATGAAGTCTCGTCGGGCCACACGGATTTACAGCCTCCTCTTAGTTCTTAACGTTTTACTGCACCTCACCATCTTCTCCCAAGACACACAGGAAAACGCTAACTTCAAGCTTGCCGTTAACCTCTACAACGACGGAATGTATGATCTTGCAGTTGAGCAATTCAAACAGTTCATCAGTACTTACCCCAACACTCAAAATGGCATCGAGGCGCGCTTCTTCCTTGGATTGACACAGCTGAAGCTGTACCAGTTTGAAGAAGCACGCATCGTCTTCCAAACCTTTGCTCTTGCCTACCCGGAACACGTCAAAGCTCCTGAGGCGTGGTGGAAGACCGGAGAGGCTTACGCTGAGATGACTAACTATAAGGAGGCAGCGTCAGCGTTTGAACGCGTCAAGATATTCCATCCAAGAAGCAAAATCGCACCTGATGCCCTTATCAAGTCGAGCGAATACTTTAAACGCGCCGGTGATGTTGAGAACGCCGGGAAAGCCCTTCGCGCTCTGATTGATGAATATGCAGCGAGCGCCACGGTGCTGAACGCTCGCCTCCTTCTCGGAGCCCTTTACGCTGAAGAAGGGAATCACCAGCAGGCGCTGACAGAATTCAACCGTGTTCTCGCTGCCGAAGCACCGCCGGAGTTGAAAGCCCAGGCACTGGTCTCGCGGGGTGCACTGTTCCAACTCGTCGAGAGGATCGAGGAGGCAGAAAAAGACTTTCGTCAGGTGATCGACAACTATCAAACCACAGCTGCCACCTCGAGTGCCCTCCTCCAGCTCGGCAAGATTCAGCAGAACCACAGCCAGCATCTGGAGGCCATCGCTTCGTTCCAGCGGCTCATTGGCGCGACCGCAGACGTCGACACGAGTTTGAAACAGGAATCGCTCGTCTCGATAGGCGATTCCTACATGAAGCTCCTGGATTACCAGAACGCCCTCGTTACCTACGAGAGCTTCATTCGATCGTACCCGAAAAACAATCGCGTGTCGAGCGTATATCTAAAGGCGGGTCAGGCTCTCGAAAAGCAAAAACAATATGCGCGAGCAAACGCGTATTATGCTAGGCTCTTGAGAGCCGATCATGGACCCGATTCAGACCGACGCGCCGCTTATCTGTTCTATGCACGCAACGCATTCTTACTGAAAAGCTACCAAGAGGCGGTCAATTTTTACACGGACTTCTGGGAACGGTATCCGGACGAGCCCTCTTCTGCAGAGGCTGGCTTCGCGGCCGCGCAGATCCATGAGCTGGAACTCCTGGACTATCCGAGAGCGATACGGGTATATGACCGATTTCGAACAGCCTATCCGCGGCATGAGAACGTCGACGATGCTTTGTTCAGTATCGCACGATGCTACGGGAAGAATAAGCAATATGAGAAAGCGATTGACACGTACGAGGACTTCCTGAGGCAGTATCCGGCAAGCGAGTTGACCGGAGAAGCACACCGCCAATTAGAAATCATCGCCAACTTCGAGCTGAAGGATATGGACAAAGGCCTGGAAAAACTCGCCCTCCTCATCGGCGACGTGCTGAGTCAAAAATCCAGAGGCGAACTATCCTTCCAACTTGCCGAAATCTACTTTCACGACCTCAAGGACCATCTCGCTGCAGCTCACCAATACACGAACGCCATCAATCTTGGTCTCGATGAAGAAGCGTCTGTAGACGCGTATTATTTTCGCGCTCGCGCTTTCCATCTCCTCTCGTCGAAAAACGAGGCACACGCCCCAAAGAGGTCGGGGCTTGCCGATTCTGCTCTTGTGTACTACAAAGCATTCCTCAAATTGCATCCCACCAGCAAGTGGAGCGAGGACGCAGCGTATGCCCGCTTTCTCCTCGCCAGTCGTTCGAAGTCCTCAGAAGAGGCTTTGAGGATTGCCGAGCAATTTCTCGCTCTCTACGAAACCTCGCGTTACGCTGACGATCTGCTCAACGGGGTTGCGGAGAAGGCTCTAGAGCAGGGGGACGCTCCGCTCGCTGTACGCCTCAGTCAACGGGTCCTGTCCGAATACGGAAAGAGCGACGGCACAAGTCGAGCCATGTGGCAGCTCGCCTCTGGCTATTTGAAATCCGGAAAGCCCGACTCCGCAGTTCAAGTCCTATCGCAGTATGTTCAGCACTACCCCAACGACCGTGACGCAGCCAGTGCGCTGTTTACACTCGCGACCTTATACGCAGATTCAAACCGCGCAGCTGAGGCGATCCCCCTCTATCAAACTCTCCAGGAGAAGTACCTCTACACTTCGCTTGCGAAGAATTCGCAAATTGCGCTTGGCGACGCGTACCTCGCTGCCGGTCGATACGATGACGCGCAGGAGCACTTCGCTTCGCTCTTCGCTGAAGTTTCAAGGAATCCGCTGACCTCAACGGACGAGCGCCCTGCGTACTTGTACCGATTGGCTACAGCGTTGCTGAAGAAAGGTGCCAAACAGAACGCAAGAAAACATTTTCTCCAGTACCTCAGCTTCGACCGCACGAGCCGGACTGCAGGCGAAGTCTATTTTGCTCTGGGAACGATTGCGCGCGTCGAGGGAAATGCCCAGCTCGCGACGACCTTCTTCAGGCGGGCAAGCGCGCTGACCGGTGAATCACGGGCAGCTCGAGAAACAGCGGAATTGCTGTTCAAGAATGGCCAGTATCGGGACGCGATCGCGGAGTTTTCTTCCCTCGCAGCCTCAGCGAAAGGTTCCTCCGAAAAGAGGTACTACCAGTCCCGAATCATCGTGTCCTCCCTCCGTTCTGACGACATGACGAAAGCGCGGAAACGAATTACTGCGTTCCAGAACTTGTATAAAGACGCGGAGGTCGAACTCGCCGAATTCCTCTACGAAACGGGCGCACTTCAGTTTCGAAATCGTGATTACGCGAACGCACAGAAGACATTCGAACAGATTCTGAAGGACTACAAGGGAACTCGGTTTCTACCCTGGGCGCACTATTGGCTCGGAAAAATTCTCGAGACCACCCAAGAAATTTCGGAGGCCACAAAGAAGTTTGATGAAATCATCAAAAAGTTTCCTGCGTCTGACGTGATTCCTCACGTCCACCTGTCGCTCGGGAACATTTCCTACAATGCGGAACAGTATGACGAGTCAGCGAAGCACTTCTCCTTCGTCCTCGAGAACGCGGAAGCAGCACCTGAGCTTGTGTACTCTGCGATGAACAACTTGATCCTCGCGTATGAGGATGTCGGCGTGTACGATGCGGCCCTCAATCTCACGCGTCAGTTCATTGAACGCTACCCGAATGATGAAAACGTCATCGACAAGAAAGTGAAGATCGGCGTTCTCTACGAGCGTCTTGGCTATCACGACCAAGCCATCGTCCACCTCCAGAGTTTGCTGAACTTCGCGGACAGCGATCTGGAGGCCGAAATTCGCTACTACATCGGGGAATCCTACTATGCGAAGTCGGGCTATCAGCAGGCAATTCTCGAATTCCTGAAAGTCCCCTACCTTGTCACGAAGAGAACACGAATCGACTGGACGGCCAATGCATTTTACATGGCGGGGCAATCGTACGAGAAGATGAGCAAGTACGACCTCGCCATAAACATGTACCATCAGATCATCGACCGGCCGGGCATCGACATGACATTCAAGGCCGCAGCGCAGAAAGAGATCGACCGCGTGCGAAGCCTGACGAAAATAGGGTCAGAACCATGACCGATGGGGAAGCCCCAACGGCTTTAGAGAGGGTATTTCCGACGATGTTTGAAACCGAGATCAACCACATTATCCACGTCCTCACGGCCAAGTCCATCGGGGAAGGCGAAAGCATTCTCCTGAAACAGCTGATGCGCGGAGCGCAGAGTGAAGTACCGCGCTGCATCAAGATGTACTTTCGGTCAGAGGTGGAGCGATGGCTCACTGAAGAGCGCAAGAGCTTTCCGAAGTCAACACGATTCAATTATTTCCTCCCGGAAGTCCAGAGCCTGCTCCAGCAGATGGACATGCTCCTCTTCTACAATTATCGATTCGACCGCGCTGATTTCTCATCTATTCTCGACGACGCAGTGCACATGCAATTTAACTACCTCTGTCGACCCCAATGGACTCTGCTCCGTTTTGTCTTCGACAAGGTCAGCCACACGCCCACGAAGAAGATCGTCTTCAAGTTCGGGTATTTTTCCGACTACCGGTATTACAGTGACATCATCAAACGTTACCTCACCGATAAGGGTCTTGTAGAGTTAAACATCGAAGAATTTCGCAATCTCCTGATCAAGATCGACGAACAGGTGTTGAAGCGCCACACGAACACCGAGCTCGCTGAGCTCACGAAACCAATTTTTCAATTTGTCAACATCGGAGATTATTCGCCCGAGTCGCTCGTCCCAATCGATGCGTTGACCGTCTTTTACGATGACAAAGCAATGACGGAGATCAAGGAGCGTCTGGAAGAGGAGCGGGACCGTCGCAGCCTCCGTCACCTCACCATGAAACAGCTCGCCGCGCTGATCACTGATGTGCGCGGTCCGGGTGAAGTCGGTGAAGCAGCGGCAGAACGGGCCGGCCTGACCGCCACAGGCGGGCAGGAAGTCGTGCTTCCCAAGCCTCCTTTGCCTGCGAAGACACCGCAGCGACCGTCCGTCCCCTCGACGTATGAGTACGATGAATATTTTGAGCATAAGCCGCCGTCTCCGTCCGGAGTCACCGAAGCACAGCCGAAGACACCTCAGCCGGTACAGCGGGAAGCCAAGCCGGAACCACCACAGCCGATCTCAGGGGGTGCGATCGATCTCCGTGCACTGATTGACGACAAAAAGCGAAAAAAGTTCCTGAAAAGGATTTTCAAGAAGGACGAGGCTCACTTCAACACAACCATCGATACGCTCAACGCCATGACGTCGTGGAAGGAGGCATCGGTGTTCATCGATGAGATCTTTATCATGAACGACGTGGACCCTTTTTCCAAGGAAGCGATCCGCTTCACGGATCTCATCTACAGCCGATTCTTTCCCACCAGCACAGAATCTGAAAAGCCACCACCCATCCCACCATCTGAAGATGAGTAGTGTCTGCTTTTAGCGATTCGTCTCTGTGAACCCCCGCCCGCTTACAGTCATGGCATCGCACGCCGGGCGGGTCTGTGATCTCTGTGGTAAAAAAATCAAAAAAGAGAAACCACGGACCCGCGCGTCACGCGATCGCCGGTGAGTCGGCAGGTGGGAAGCACAGAGAACATGGAGGTCTATGGGATGCACTTCATTGACTTTGTGACGATTCAGGTGAAAGCGGGTAGAGGTGGCAACGGCTGTGTGAGTTTTCGACGTGAAAAATACGTACCAAAGGGCGGTCCCGACGGCGGCAATGGCGGCGACGGCGGAAACATCATCGTTCACGCTGACCGACATCTAAACACCCTGCTCGATTTTCGATACCAGAAGCACTACGAGGCGGAACATGGGAGACACGGTCAGGGATCGAATAAGACCGGAAAGTCCGGCAGCAGTGAAATCCTGAAGGTTCCGTGCGGCACGATCGTCCGGGATGGAAAGACGGGGGAACTCATCGCCGACCTCGTCGACCACGCTGACGAGGTGATCGTTGTACGCGGAGGAAAAGCAGGACGGGGCAACACACAATTTGCAACGTCGACGAATCAAGCGCCGCGGCACGCCGAGCCAGGTCAACCTGGCGAGAAACGCTCCATCGAGCTTGAACTCAAACTCCTGGCTGACGTCGGACTGGTCGGTTTCCCGAACGCGGGAAAAACCACGCTGATCTCCAAAATCTCCGCTGCCCGTCCGAAAATTGCTGACTACCCCTTTACGACGCTCACACCGAATTTAGGCATCGTGCGGTTCAGGGATTACAAGAGCTTCGTCGTTGCCGACATGCCCGGGTTGATGGAAGGGGCACACCAGGGAAAGGGTCTGGGGATTCAGTTCCTCCGACACATCGAACGGACAAGGGTGCTGGTCTTCCTAGTCGAATGTATCAGCCCCGACACTCAGAAAGACTACCGGGTGCTACTCGAGGAGCTGTGTTCCTTCAAGGAAAACCTGATGAAGAAACAGAAAATCCTTGCGATCACGAAAATGGACCTCGCCGATGACGACCTTCGAAAGCGCTTGAAGAAGCTGAAACCAGCGGGAAAAATAGCAACCCATTTCGTCTCTGCGGTCACAGGCGAGGGCATTCGGGAACTCCTCGACGAGATGTGGAAAGCCATAGGGAAGCAGCAGCGACTCGAGCATCCTGCCTCCTACCGGCGAACACGCTCAAATGTCAAGAATAGGACGACAGTTCCCTGACCTCATTTGTAGGTGACCGGCATTGTCCCGAAGGTCCGATCCAACACGAAGTGTCCCTTGGGCGAAGCCACCACTTCGTGGCGGGAAGGATCACTTCTGGGAAGGGATCCTTGAGACGTGACGCTTTGGTGGGGAGTAAACCTGCTGAGACGTGCCACGCAGAATAACTCTTATTGCAACAACGCTTTTTTTCACATCCCTCGGCCTCCTTCTCGTTCTTCTCGCCGCTTATCTCCTCGCACTCTCCGTCGGAACACCGAGTGTTGGAGTTGATGATGTGTTTGGTCACTTCTCTTCTTCTCCCGTGGAACCTCGCGGGGTGGGGTCACTGCTATGCCATGGGCCATCCCATTAACTCTGGCTGCTGGCATACGATGGAGTTCCTTGCCTTCCTCCGGAAATTTCCGTACTTTGACGGCGCGTGATTCACCGAGCAAGGAGGCACGAATCATGGGACTTTCTCCACTCCATGCGCTTTGCGAGCCTTGAACATATCACCATCGGCTATGACGCCGACCGACCCGTTCTTCAACATATTTCTTTTTCCGTCCCGCAAGGAGAATTCCTCAGCCTCCTCGGACCGTACGGCTCGGGAAAGGCAGCGCCCCTCCGACGCGTCGACCGCATTTTCCCCCCGCAACGTGGCGACATTAATCTCTTCGAACAGAACATCAAGAAGCTGAAGCGCTCTCAGATCGCAGAACGTGTCAGTTTCGTTTCTCAGGCGAACGCCGCACTCTCTCCAATCACCGCCTTTGAAGGCATCCTGATGGGACGGTCTCCCTATCTTCTCGAGGAGCCAAACGCACACCTCGACCTCTCGCATAAAATCGACATGTTCACCATTTTAAGAAGATACAGCAAACAGCATCGTGTCAGAGTCGTCAAAGTCCTGGTCGATGCAAATCCGGTCACTCACGCTCCTGGCATTACACCCTTGCCCACCGACCATAGCAGGCAGCCCCGCAGGGCTATGAGTTCCGAAGTCGCTACACACACCCGAGGATGAACCATGGCTATATTCAAGGAGCTGCAGAAACGAGATCACGAACAGGCCACCTTCTGCTTCGACCGCGAGGCAGGATTGCGTGCGATCATCGCGATCCACAACACTGTCTTGGGACCCGCGCTCGGCGGTACGCGGATGTGGACCTACGAGTCCGACGAGCACGCTCTCCGCGATGTTCTCCGACTCTCAAGTGCAATGACCTACAAGGCATCGATCGCGTGCCTCAATTTCGGAGGAGATAAAGCGGTCGTCATTGGAGACGCGCAGATGGACAAATCTGAGATTCTCTTCCGCACCTTCGGACGATTTGTGGAGGGAATGGGAGGCCGTTACATCACCGCGGAGGATGTCGGCACCGACGTACGCGACATGGAATTCGTCCGAATGGAAACGAAATACGTAACCGGCATCTCCCATGCGCTCGGAGGCAGCGGCGATCCCTCCATAGTGACTGCGTACGGTGTCTATGTCGGAATGAACGCCTGCGCCCATGAAGTCTATGGAAGCGATTCACTGAGAGGAAAGAGATTCGCAGTTCAGGGGCTCGGTCACGTCGGGCAGTACACATGCGAACATCTGTCCAAAGATGGAGCAAGGCTTATCGTCACAGACATTCGTCAAGAACGCGTTAAGTCGATCGTGGAAAAATTCAAGGCAGAGTAAGTTCCCACTGAGAAAATCCACGAAGTGAACGCGGAAATGTTCTGTCCGTGCGCGCTCGGAGGCATCGTGAACGATGAAACGATCTTGGAATTCAAGTTCAAGATCATAGCCGGCGGAGCGAACAATCAGCTGCTGGACGAAAAGAAGCATGGACAGATGCTCCTCGAGCGCGGCATCCTCTACGCTCCCGACTATGCGATCAATGCGGGAGGCATGATCAACGTCGCGAACGAGCTTGAAGGCTACCGGCAGGATCGTGCGTTAAGGCAAGCGGAAGGGATTTATACGACGCTCAAGAATATCTTCGCGACTGCTAAACAGGAGAATATCCCCACGTACCTCGCATCGAACAAGCTCGCGGAGGAACGAATCAAGCGGATCACGCCGATCAAACAAATTTATGCATCGAAATCGGAGTTCTCTGGCCGCCCGGGGGAAATTGATCACCCGAGGAGACGGTAAGCTGATTCCGGTTTGATGATTTGGAAGAAGTGCCTCCCTGAGTCCTGATCCCGACCTCGCCCTCCCGACACTGTCGGGATCGGGGCAAGTCGGGATCGGCAAGACAGGCATTAGTTCTTTGGCGTTCCTATGGCGTACAAACGACGAGTCATTCGCGAAAGAGTCCTGCAGGCACTGTACGCCTACGAGCTCTCGAAAGAGCCACTGCCTGACGTCATCGACTACGTGTTCGGCGACCTCAGCTCCCAGAAGGAAGCGTTGGAATTCGCGCGCTGTTTTCTCGAGAGAGTGGTTGAGCATCAGGACGAGATCGACAAGATCATCCGCAACAAGGTGACAAACTGGGAGTTCAGCCGGATCGCGGTGATCGATAAACTCGTCCTGCGGATGGGCATCTGCGAGCTGATGTTCTTCGAAGACATCCCACCCAAAGTGACGATCAACGAGGCGATCGAGATCGCGAAACGCTACAGTACGGAAAACAGCGGAATGTTCGTGAATGGAGTTCTGGACTCCATCTTGATCGAGCTGAAATCGAGTGGTCAGCTTAAGAAATCCGGAAGGGGGCTGGTCGAGGTCAGTTCGAAGAAAAAGAGAAAAACACCATGAACCAGATCTCCCACCCGCCCGTCGATCACAAGCATGATGTACCGAGAGAGACGACGGCGCGCGGAAGCATCTCTGTCTCGACCCTGTTCGATTTCGCCAGCACGTCGTTATTGGCCATTGATTTCTAACTTCTTATCGGCGTAAGGCATTCGAAGTTAGAGCATGAGTTCACGACATCTATCCATTAATCATAGAGAAGCGGCGAACTATGCAGCTTGACCAGAGGAAAGCCATCTTCGGATGGAGCATGTATGATTGGGCGAATTCGGCCTTTGCCACCACGATCATGGCTGGATTTTTTCCGATTTTTTTTAACCAATTCTGGAGTGTTGGCGCTGATACCACAGTGAGTACAGCTAGATTAGGGCTGGCAAATTCTATTGGAGGTATCATTGTGGCTTTGTCGGCACCCATACTGGGGGCAATTGCTGACAAAGGAACATCGAAAAAGAAATTTCTCCTCTTCTTTGCTTTCATGGGTGTGGTGATGACTTCGTCCTTGTACATGGTTTCGAAGGGTAATTGGTCTATGGCCGTCATGGTGTATGTGTTTGCAACGATTGGATTCTCGGGAGGGAACATTTTCTATGATTCATTGATCACCGGTGTCGCATCTGAGAAGAAGCTGGATTTTGTTTCCGCATTGGGTTTTTCTCTAGGATATCTAGGCGGTGGCGTTCTCTTCGCGGTAAATGTATGGATGACTCTCAGTCCTGAAACATTTGGATTCGCAGACGCTGGAGAAGCTGTGAAATTCTCATTCCTCTCAGTGGGTGTCTGGTGGGCGATCTTCTCGGTCCCGCTCTTGCTGTTTGTGAAGGAGCCTACGTATGGAGAGGCAAAATCTGGTGTAAATATGGTGAAAGCAGGTTTAACTCAATTGAAAGAGACTTTTCAGGAGGTCCGCCACTTGAAAACCATCTTTCTGTTCCTCGTGGCGTACTGGCTTTACATCGATGGTGTCGATACAATCGTACGTATGGCGGTGGATTACGGCATTTCCATCGGCTTTGAATCCAATGATTTGATCGTTGCGCTGCTCATCACTCAGTTCGTCGGTTTCCCATCTGCTATCGGATTTGGTTATCTTGGGGGTAAGATCGGTGCCAAGGGCGCCATCCTTATCGCCATCGCAGTTTATCTGTTCGTTTCCATCTGGGGTGCTTTCATACAAAGCAAAAATGAATTCTATATACTGGCTATTATCATTGGTCTAGTCCAGGGTGGTATTCAGGCATTAAGTCGCTCGTATTATGCGAAAATAATTCCCGTTGACAAATCAGCTGAGTACTTCGGCTTTTATAATATGATCGGCAAATTCGCTGTCGTTATCGGTCCCGTTCTCATGGGCGGCGTTGGCTTGCTAGTAAAATCTATGGGTTATGGCAGTGATATCGCATCACGGGCAGGTATAGCGTCTATTTCGCTCCTCTTTATAGCCGGTGGAATTTTATTCTATTTTGTGAATCAAGAGAAAGGTAGAGAAGAAGTCAAATACTTGTCTCAAAAATCTTAATCGTCTATTGTTGAGGCTAACTAAAGGAGAGCAGCAGAGCCGGGGTGGTCGGCCAAAAAGTACTTCACAGAGCAAGTCGCAACTCGATGCGCGAGGTCGTCCGCCACTCTTTCCGCGAAGCCCCGAAGAGGGCCTCGCCGCGGGAACTTCTGCCGAAGGCATCACTTCGTGAGTCAGTGGCAGATCACACGGTCATTTTCAAAAAGGGGCAGGCGCGGGTCATTAGATAGGACGCGCAGCAGTGGGCAGGCTAGTGATGCGTTGCTGGATCAGGAACAACCGCGAGCACCGTAATGTTCAACAGATGGGCTTGTTTGCGGTACCTTGATTTTCATCGTGTTTCTTTCGTAAATTCACTCTGAGTCCCGATTCAGCGGGACGAAGGGTCTGATATGAAGGAGGAGATCTCTTTCGATGACGGAATCAGTCGCGCTGTCCTTAGCTTTTGTAACAGTTCTGTTCCTGGGTTTAACCGGCAGCGGTGATAATAAGCAGAACCCACACGTAAAAGTCGATGTGTCCCTCGACCCCTCTTCCCTGATAACCGGAGCCAAAGGCGAAATTCGCATTCAGTTCCACCCGATCGATGGGATTCATATTAACACAGCGCCGCCCACGGAATTGAACCTCGCAGAAGGTTCCCCTCTCACGCTCATCGGTGTACCGGGGGTCCCGACGGATTCGACGACGGGATACTTCGATGCGAGCAAACCGATGACGTACACGTTTGCTGTGAGCAGAATCGTCCGACCAGGCACGACGAAGGTCAACGGGACACTGGTCTACTAGTATTGCTCCGAAAAGGAAGGGTGGTGTCTCCGCTGGTAGGACAACGTGAGTTTAACGCTGTCCGTCGATCGATAGATTCGGACCCCATGTCGTTGACGTACTTCATATCCGATGCTCATTTGGGGCTGGAAAGTCGTCAAAAAGAGAGGGAGAAGGAGCAGCGCCTGATCGGATTTCTGGACCACGTACGAGAACACGGCCGGCTTCTCTACGTGCTGGGTGACCTGTTCGATTTCTGGTTCGAGTACAAAACCGTAGTTCCGAAGGGGTATCATCGGCTTCTCGCGAAACTCTCGGATATCGTAGACCACGGGATCCCCATCAAGTACGTAGCGGGAAACCACGATTTCTGGATGCGCGGATATCTGGGGGAGGAAATTGGGATTCAGGTGTTTCTCGATCCCATCACTGAGGCGATCGAGGGAAAAAAATTCTACCTCCATCACGGGGATGGGTTATCGGAGCGTGACCTCGGCTATCGCATGCTGAAGAAGATCCTCCGTAACCCGGTGAACATCTGGTTGTATTCGTTGATTCATCCAGACATCGGAGTTCGGCTGGCGCAATTCTTCTCGCGGAAAAGTCGACATCACACCTCCGACAAGGACTACGGCGAACGAGACGGAATGTTGACGTTTGCTGAATCACGGATGAAGGAAGGATGCGACTACGTCGTCATGGGCCACCGGCACGAGCCAGTCCTCAAGTCGATCGGTTCCGGATGGTACGTGAACCTTGGAGACTGGATCGACCACCACACGTACGGTGTTTTCGATGGCGCGCGGTTTGAGCTGAAGAGCTGGAATCCAGAGAGGAGGTGACCGATGGAGAAGAGATCACGCAAGCGGTATTCTCGAGAAGAGATGGAACGGTATTTCAGCGACCCGGCGTATCGCCGCACCACGTTCCGCGAGGCCAAACTGTCGCTGATCCGACGGTGGAAATGGATCCTGATCACTGGAGCTGCGACACTTGTTGGCGGAATCGCGTATCTCTCCTACCTCTTTTCCGGGCTCCCGTCCCTCGAGCAGCTGGAGAACCCGAGGCCGGAGCTTGCCACGAAGGTGTTCTCCATCGACGGCGAGGTCATCGATCAGTTCTTCATCAAGAACCGGACGTACGTCCTCCGTCAACAGATTCCTCAGCACCTCGTGGATGCACTCATCTCAATCGAGGACAAGGAATTCTACCACCACTGGGGTGTCCATACGGGACGCGTGTTCCGGGCACTCATCAAGAACATCCTCGCGCTCGATATCACGAGGGAAGGCGCCAGCACGGTCACGCAGCAGCTCGCCAGAAACCTCTACGACCTGAATAGAGGGAAACGTGAGGTATCCGTTCAGAAATGGACGCGGAAGTTCCGCGAGCAGATCACCGCTGTCCAAATGGAGCGGACGTACACGAAGGACGAAATCCTCGAAATGTACTTCAATATTGCCTACCTCGGCCGCGGCGCCTATGGGATTGCGACCGCTGCCGAAGTGTATTTCGACAAGATCCCTGAGGAACTCACCCTTGGTGAGTCGGCACTCCTCGTCGGGATGCTGAAGGGTCCTGCTCACTATGATCCCTACACCAAACTCGAACGTGCGCGGGACCGCCGAAACCTCGTCCTGAGCGAAATGTTCGAGGACCGCTACCTCACGGAGGAAGAATACCACAGCACATCAAGGGAGGAGATCACGCTGAAGTCTTCTCAGGAAGACTCCCCCACTGGCATCGCTCCGCACTTCGTGGAGTACGTTCGACAGCAGCTGCTGGAAAAGGCGGAACGCTATGGGTTCGACATCTATCGCGACGGGCTAGCGGTCTACACGACCCTTGACACTGGTATGCAGCGACATGCCAATCGCGCCGTGGAAGAGCATCTCGAAATCTACCAGTTGATAGCAGACAGTGTGTGGGTTTGGGACGATCACCCGGAGGCCCTGGAATATATGGTCGGTCGAGCGATCAAGTTTCTTCCTCAGTATCGTCACGCAAGCTACACTCAGAAGGATAGCATCTTCAACAGCCTCACGGACAACGAAGCGTTCATCGACTCGGTGAAACGGGATGCGTCACGCCTGGAAGTGGGATTTGTGGCCCTTGACACGAGGACCGGCAATATTCTGGCGATGGTAGGAGGCTCCAATTTCCGGACGTTCAAATACGGCCTGAATCACGTCACGCAGATTCGCCGCCAACCAGGGTCAGCGTTCAAGCCCTTCGTGTACACGGTCGCGATCGATAACGGATATTCGCCCTCCTACGAGCTCTTGAATCAGCCCGCCACGATCATCATGGCAGACGGGGAGCGCTGGTCGCCGACTAATGCAGACGGAACCTTCGGAGGGAAGAGCACTCTTCGAGAAGGACTCAGGAAGTCCATCAACCTCGTCGCCATACGAGCCATCATGGAGATCGCCCCCGTCAAGCAGGTCGTGGATTACGCACACCGGATGGGGATCTCGAGCAGGCTTCCCGCTGTGGAATCGCTCGCAATGGGGACAGGAGAGGTCTCTCCTCTTGAAATCACCTCCGCGTTTGGGGTATTCGCGAACGAAGGAGTGTACGTCGAGCCGAACGCGATTGTCCGGATCGAAGACAAAGATGGCAACGTGATCGAGGAAGCCACTCCGGTGATGCGTGAGGTGTTAAGCAAGGAGACAGCCTACATCATGACGAACATGCTGCAGGATGTCGTCGATCATGGGACCGGCATCCGCGTTCGAAACTACTTCGATCTCCCCGCTGCGGGCAAGACCGGGACGACGCAGGATTTTGCCGATTCTTGGTTCCTCGGCTTCACACCACAGATTGTAGCTGGTGTATGGGTGGGGTTCGACGAGAAGGTTGTCCGCCTGGAGAGTTGGGACTTTCAGGGAGGCCGCGCTGCGGCGCCAATCTGGGGCCGCTTTATGAAGTACGTGTATGACGACCCCGAGATTGGGATGCCGCTAGAGTACTTCGAGCGGCCGGAGGGGGTGGTGGAGGAAACTATCTGTCTTGACACGAAGCAGCTGGCTACCGAATTCTGTCCGAACAAAGGCATAGAGATTTTCAATTCTAAGTACCTTCCCGGGAAGTGTCCGGACCACACGAGCCTCCACTGGCAAGAGGCAGAGGAGAGCCGGAGCAATATTAGTTTCTAACCCGGCCGCCCTATAGGCAACGAACAGCACGTCAACGCTATTGTTCCCGCTGCAGCCGGGCCACTGACATTTTTCCCCGGTCTCGTCCCAGAACATACAGTCGGATCTCCTTCTGCTTTCGCTCGAATACCTGCCCACCGACCGTGCTCATGCGATCACTGGTTTATAAGACAAGGTTTTGACCCTATCGGAAAGAAATCAACGAAAGGCAAGAATCGAGATCACAGGGCAGGTGGATGCGATTGATTTTCCGACGAATTCTTGCCACGTCATGTGCGCCATGTGCTCATTTCCCGGATGCCGGAACGCTAGCATCAGCACCTAATTGCCTACCTGTAAAGTTGGCGAAAACAAACCTTCCTTGACCATTTTTTCCTCCTTGTCCAAGAACACTATTAAAATGTTACACCCTCTATTGATCCTCTCAAACGCCTTAGCCGGATTCAGCATCGGATTTATACCAGGCTTGATGTCAATCGTACTCGTTCAGAGATCAGAGTGCCCAATCAACTCGTTCATCAAACAAACCTCCAGTCCACGCCACTCGAGTTTCCCAGCAGACGAATACCTGCAAGGTTTGCGACTCGCAAGCCTTCATTAACGCTCCGAGATATCTTGCACCTTGGATACGGTACCCACAGAGGTCAGTGTCAGACGGCAGGAGGTGGATTCAAGATGCTCTCGCCAGCAATGGTATGCCGCCCGATAATTTCCGTCTTGACGTAGAAATAGTGGGTTGATTTTCACGTGCCTGTTCTTTACCTTTTTGCCTATAGCACACGGCCATAGGTACCTTCCCATGACTCCCTGGGTAACGCGGCTCATCATTGCCAACGTCGCGATGTTCGTCGTCAGCAAAACTCTCCCAACCGTGTCGGCAGCGCTTATATTGGTGCCGGCACTAGTCCCAAGCCGCCCGTGGACCCTCATCACCTACATGTTTCTTCACGGTGGCTTGGGGCACATCTTCTTCAACATGCTCGCGCTCTACTTCTTTGGGCCGCGCCTTGAGGTACAGCTAGGCGGGCGACAATTCATTTGGTTGTACTTAATAAGCGGTCTTATGGGGGCAATGCTCTCGTTCGTGTTTACCCCGTTCGCTGCGATTGTTGGCGCCTCCGGAGCCGTGTTCGGAGTGTTGCTCGGCTTTGCACGCCATTGGCCTCGAGAACCTATCTATATCTGGGGGTTGTTTCCAGTCGAGGCCCGATGGCTTGTGGTAATCATGACAGCTCTCGCGCTTTGGGGGGGATTTGGAGGTACAGCGGGAGGAATCGCACACTTCGCTCACCTCGGTGGATTCCTCGGGGGATTCCTCTACCTCAGGTGGCTGGAGCGGACATCTCGGGCTGGGGAGTTTCGAGCGAAGGTCAGCGGTCCCTCACCTCGAAGCACGGACCTCCAGCGGTGGGAGAAGATCCGCCGAGAGGGTATGCATGAGGTGAACCGCGCTGAGCTGGACCGGGTTCTGGACAAGATCAATGCGACCGGCGTCGAGAGCCTGACCCCTGAGGAGAGAGCGTTCCTCGACCGGTTCAGTCCTGAGTAGATCCATCCACTAGAACGAAGGGACACCGACAGCACGAAACTCTGGCACGAGCGCGCCTCCTGCCGGTCCAAAATCCCCGGGCTTTCGTACTGCACTCCAAAGCACTTCAACATCGGCCTTCGCATAAACCATCGTCGTCCTGATTTCGGAGTGTCCAAGGAGTCTACTCAGCTCCAAAATGTCCACGCTCTCTCAATCAGGCGCGTTGCAACGCATGTCACATACTGTGGACCTTGAATCCTTTCGAATCAGCCCTTCTGGCGCTGGCCGTAAATTTATGGGTCACTAAGTACTTGTTGACTGAACAGTTCATCACCAAGTCCCTCCAGAACCTCCCTTCCCCTTTTGTTCATTGGTATCTTCTGAATGTCTTCGTCTTTTGTTTTCTCAACATGAACTAAACTGCTGTCCAAATCGATTTGCTAAGCTGGTCATGGTAGCACAGGAGGCATTCAAATGCCTAACACTGAAGACTAGACAAGAAAATGCCGCGGAGAAATGAGTTGATATCCAGAATACTGATGGAAAGAAAACAAGATGGCCTCTTAATCGCTGGCGCAAAGCGACTAAGAAACACCGCAACTATATCAGCGATGACTTTGCTCTCGCAGGACGAGTCTACGGCAAATGATGGGCGAGTAAAGACTCGCGCACTGGAGAAACAACGTTCGGGTGGGCGTTACTCAGCACAGCGTTTTCAGAGTTGCTTGTCAAGGTCCCCTTTCTACTTGAGTAGAATGAGTCTCCTCGTCTGCACAAATTCACTGGCTTGTAACCGATAAAAATAAACACCGCTGCTTATCTCCCTCGGTTCCCAGTCTACTTCGTATCTCCCCGCCTGTTTTTCCTCATCTACTAGCACGGCAACCTCGCGGCCGAGAAGGTCATAGACTTTCAAACTCACCTTCGTGTGATTTGGCAGTTCATACCATATCTTCGTTATAGGATTGAACGGATTGGGATAATTCTGACGGAGGGCAAATTCCTTTGGAACTCCGTTCCCTTTGGCATGAATCCGCGTCACCACTGAAGTCATCGCTTGCGTATCGAAAAGAAAAAGTTGGTTACCAGACCAACTGCCTAAATCAATATTACGTTGATCCTTGAAGACGTTGCCATTATCATCTATATAGGTGGCAAGAACACGTCCGGGCTGAGAATCTTCATACCCTGTGCTGGGATTTGGGATAGATGCCCAGTCACGCTCTCCTTTGAAAACACCATTAACAACTGGGATTGGTGGTTCATCAGGGAGATTTTCATGATTGAGATATATCATCCCGCTTGTGGTGTTGAGCACCGCCCCAAAGACGCCAGTTGTATTACGAAGTGAATCACCCATTATACGAATTACTTGAGTGGTATCACTACCAAATGAAAGCGCTAGTCGATATAGACCAAAATCATTAAGATTCAATATGAAGTCAGTCGAATCTCCCCCGGGCCAAGGGGAGGTATCATTATCGGTTGACAAGTGAATTACCTCGTTGCCAAATCCAAAGTAATCTGGTGGGTTTTCAGTCGGCTCAATTAATAGATCTTTCTCCCATAGTATGTCCCCATTCCAATTGCGCAATACACCATATCCTGTGGAACCATTTAAGTTGTGATATCCCCAGGTTCCACTTACGGTATCCCAGTAGGCCCACTCGCTACCATTTGAAAAAGTTTCATAATAATAAACGGTTTGAAAAACAAGATACTCACGGCTTGGGTAATGTTGTGTTCTTACCCAGATCTTCCGACCAGTCCGGATGAAACAGTCGAATATATGCTGGCGATCAATCCACTCATTGGTTTCACGGCCCTCTATCAATGGGGCTACACCGGAAATGATCTGCCGCATTAATTCACGAGAAGTTGTCAATGCGTTATCTGCATTGAGCCTCGCGTAGTATTCACGATTGAAGTCATAGGCAAAGTTTGGATAGTTCTTCAAAATCTTGATGATGGCTGCCGCGCCCATTTCATATCGCAGCCAGTAGATCCCTGTCCCTCCATAGTCGCTCCAGAAATCGGTTGTGGTCAATATATCTGTGTTATGGTAATCATAGTCCCAATCATAACTGGAACCGTATATCGTGTTTCCAGGCACAATGAGATCAGCAGGATATAAGTCAACATAGCGATTCATACAGACATAACTCATGCCCTGAGCAAAACTTTCTTCGAAACCACTCAATGTGGGGTCATAATTCCAATTATCATCGCTTGAGAGAATGACATTGTCACGAAAAGCATGAATGATTTCATGGGTGAGCAACTGGGGATGAAGTCCATCCATATGGATCTCATTTAAACTCGGGAAAAAAATAGCTGAACTTGAATAAATGGAATCTTTTACGAGGGTTACTGTATAAGAATGCGAGGGCGGACCATAGATTTCTTTTATAATGGGTACCATACGGTTGAGAAACCACTGAAGATCATCAAGCTCATCTTGAGACCATTCCCCGGCAAAGTCAACTGATACAGCGTTTGAGTCCTCTCCAAGGGGTTCGTATTCGAGTACTATTGGTCCACTGCTGACAATTTCGCTCTGCAGCCCTGCCTTATTTGTTGCTCTGACGGAAAAATAGATTGTATCTCCTTCATTGAGTCCTAGCTCGTTCATACTTTTTGAGTAAGATCTGAGATTCAAACCAGTAGACTGCCACCACTCGATATCGGCTTCTCCAGGTGTACTGCCGAAAGCGAAAGCATAGTAATCAATACCAGACTCTGGGTCACTGGCCGCTTTCCAGCGCGCAAAAATGCTATGGATATTTTCGCGGAAAACTTGCAGGCTATCAGGTGGCGATGGGGAGGTTGTATCAGAGAGGGCGAAAGTCGCTCTCTTCAGTATTGCAGCCACTTCGGGAGCATTAAGATAAGGTGATTTGCACATCGGTGGTATAACTTCCGTTTTACTGTCAATCGTAGAATTTACGATCGGAGATAGGTACTTAGAATTGGACGGACCTACCAATTGTGCACTCCCTTTGCTGACAAAGATCAGAATAAACAGTGCCGTGAGAAGTAATCTTTTTTTATTGCTTGCAGTTGATGGCAATTGCTTCTTCTTAGAATACTCCTTCCTAAGAGAGTGTGTTTTTGAAGATTTTACTTCGAAGATCAATTCGGCCTTGGCTACTTCTTGTAAGCCAACTAGATCTTTCATCTGTTTATCATCAGCTCCATCCATAATAGCATCTTTCGTCTCATTCAGACCCGTTAGATGAATATTGCTCAGGTTCTGGTTATAGTTATGACTTCCGTAAGACGGTGTAGAATAGCGCGATGCGTTGTCTGAACGCTTGACTGCGGACACATTTTTGCAACCGCTGTGACTGAGGCCACAATTTTTCGCAGTCGTTGCCCAAGATGGGTTTTCCCTTTTCCCTCAGGGATCTCTGCAGTGAATTGCTATTGAGATCGCGCACGCACGGTCTCTCATTAGGACTATTAAATTCGACTCCGCGTTACACGATAGTTTGAACTGAATAGATTATACTCGATATGTCCGTCTCGATACAATCAGGAAGCCCCGGAAACTTGCAGCTCTGACTTTTTGACTTTCTTAAGTAAGAGCAATTAGAAATTGAAATAAGTAGGAGAGATTCGATTGGAAATTAGCAGACCGCTACTCAAAGTTTGATCAAAGCAAAATCATTCGCATCTACGGCACAACAGAAAACTCCTTACAATATCATTAGGCAAGTACGGCCGGACTTATCAGGTGTGAGTCTTTTGCTTGAGAGAGGACCACCCTCTTCGAAATTCAAATAGCATAACCTTAATGAACTTAGACTACCATAAATGATCGCAAACCATCAAACATGCGTTAGGGACATCATAGTAGCACATTTCTACAAGGAAATCATAGTTAAACGGTGCGTCAAACGAAGCAACTTCTAAAGCATAGATGTGGGAAAGGACTCTCGGAAGTTAACATCTCGTTTTGTTAAGGCTAATTTCAAAGTGATCTCCTCCGTGGGTGCCCTTGATGGGACATTTCCGTAATTGCGAAATATGACTTAACGTCCATTGGCTGCAATTCCTGTGCGGTGGGTCGTGGACGCGAGTACATGGACACCGGCATCGAATGGCGGATGAGTATAGGGCTTTACTCTGGAACTGGATGTTGAAAACTTGACCGAAAAACCAAGAGCTACCGGCCATTAGCAACCGAGCGCTTCGGACCGAATTCGTTGAGACTTAATAATTGTTCAAGAAAATAAACGAACGATCCCAAGGTGTCCACATTAGTACACAACGGATCTTCTTGACCATAGAACGAATCCGTGAAACCCCTTTATTATGAACGGCTTAGGACGAATGAACTTTCGGCATGGTAATTGTGTTCTTAGAGCGGACGAAGGATTGTCCCCGAAAGAAAAATACATTCTGTGCGAAAAGGAGATATCAGAATGGTACACAAAACTATTTTGTCAATTTTGGGATCATTCACTCTTGTTGTTTTGCTTTCAGCATCGCCGGTGTGGGCACAAGCTGGCTTCCAATTCGGTCAAAACAAGGTGGTTTATAAAGATTTTGACTGGGCAGTATTCCGTACCGAGCATTTTGATGTGCATTACTACCCCGAAGAGGAAAAGGCTGCCCATGATGCAGCACGTATGGCAGAACGGGGTTATGATTACTTGAGTGAAGTGTTCAATCATGAAATTAAAAAAAGAATTCCCCTCATCCTTTATGCATCCCTCAATGATTTTCAACAAACCAACGTGGTTCATGGAATACTGGATCAGGGTACGCGCGGTGTAACGGAAGGGTTGAAAAACCGCGTCGTGCTTCCCATCACCGGCTCATACCGGGAGTTCAATCATGTGTTGGTTCACGAACTGGTACACGCTTTCCAGTTTGATTTGATGCTCAATAGCGAGATCAAAAACACCCGCTTCAATCCGCCACTATGGTTTGTGGAAGGCATGGCGGAATACCTCTCCGTGGGAATGGACAACGTCACCCGTATGTGGGTTCGCGACGGATTGCTGAACAATAAACTGCTGACGGTATCCCAACTGAATCGTACGTTTGATATTCGCGTCTACCGGCTCGGGGAATCGCTTTGGCACTATATCGGCGAAACCCACGGCAAAGGAGTTGTCGGAACAATATTTAAGACAGCTGTTCATTCGGGGAATGTGGAAGTGGCCATGAAGAAGGTTCTCGGTATTGATTCGAGGGAACTGACCAAAACCTGGCATGAATACGCCGAGAACCTGGTTTTGCCGAAAGATTCGACACTGCAAACGCCTGATGAAATTGCAAAGCAACTTACCAAGCAACAAGCTTATTACCATCGCATAAATCTTGTTCCATCGGTTAGCCCCGACGGAGAACATATCGTTTACGTGGCCAATAAGAATCTCAAGGAAGACATTTTCTTACTGAGCAAAGACAAGAACGGAATCCTGAAAGAAAAGCGACTTATCAAAGGCGGTGAAAGCAAGCGGTTTGAAACACTGCGCTATTTTGATACATCCATAGGGTGGGCGCGTGATGGGAGCAGAATTGCGTTTATTTCCAAATCAGGAAAAGATGACGCTCTTTATGTGATGAACCCTCACACGAAGAAAATTAATCATAAATTTATGTTCGATGAACTAAACGGCCTACAATCACCCAGTTTCTCCCCCGAAGGCGACCAACTGGCATTCGTGGGAATCTCTGGCGGCATCTCCAATCTCTACGTCTTGAATTTGGATAATAGGAAACTTACAAGATTGACTGATGACCGTTTTGCAGTGCTGCACCCCCAGTGGTCACCGGATGGTGAGTCGATCGTGTTCATCACCGATCGCGGCACAGGTGCGGATGAAGAAAACCTGTTGTTTGGTAATTACGATCTGGCCGTGTATCATATTACCAACAATGCCATCGAGATGATTACTGACCTGCAAGGCAGCGCTACCAGTCCCCAATGGTCGCCGGATGGCAGCGAAATCGCTTTTGTTTCCGACCATTACGGGATACCCAATATCTATCGCATCCGGTTAGCAGATAAGAAAATCATACCGGTTACCTTCTTACGGAATGGTGTCTCCGGCATTACCGAAACCACTCCGGCACTGAGTTGGTCAGCCAATGGCAAGGTCATGGTCTTCAGTGCATTTCATAAGGATAGCTGGCATTTGTATCGCTTAGACCTCAAGGAATCACCTGTTGTTTGGGCACAGCAGGATGATGATGGAGAATCGTCAACGGGAAGTCAAGCGACCTCAGCAGTTGTTGTCTCCAGTGAAGACAGTAACGCAGGTTCATTAACCTCCGCGAATAGTTCATGGCTTCCGAACATTCCAGACCCCAATACCCTATATACCGATTATGAATTAGAAGATGCCGATTCCGTGGAACAGCGCGAGTACAAAACCAAACTTGAGCTGGATGCCGTGGTAGTTGGAGGCAGCTACGATCGGTACTTTGGGGCAGTTGGCGCGGCACAATTTCTCTTCAGTGATATGCTTGGTAACCATAACTTCTACTTGTCCACTGGGTTGCAATTCACGAGTCCTTTGCATTCCGATATCGGTCTTACGTATTTCAATCAGGGGAGTCGTATCAACTACGGTATTCAGGCATTTCAAACAAGCGTTTCGTTTCCGACGTTTGCCTCTTTCAACGCGCAGCAGTTTTTGCGCAATACCTATCGCGGTGTCAATGCACTCGCATCATATCCCTTCAGTCGTTTTTCGCGTATAGAGGTTTTCGGGGGGCTCACTTGGGTAGATCAAGATGTGGTTGTAGAGACCTTTAACCGGAGCGGGATTAATAGGGAGACTTTTGATCGAGGATTGTTCAACTTTGCTCAGGTGGGTGCTGCACTGGTGTTTGACAATACCATTTATGGGCCATTAGGCCCGGCGAGCGGGAGCCGCAGCCGTTTTTCAGTGGAGACCACCACGAACGATTTTCAGTTTACAAACCTTCTTGCAGATTACCGTCGATATTTCAGATTGAATCCTCGCTCTGTGCTAGCCTGGCGATTCATGGGCGGTGCTAGTGTAGGCCGGGACCGGCAATTTTTCGGTATCGGCGGGCCTTATACCTATCGTGGTGCGGGTACGAACGATCTGATAGGCACCAACTTCATTATCAGCAACCTCGAATATCGGTTCCCAATGTTGCCGTTCCTAGCCCCCAGCTATGATATGCTCAGCGCTGTCACGTTTTTTGACGCCGCTGCAGCATGGGGCGTTGATGTTCCAGGATTCAGTAAAGAAAAATTCCTACTGAAAGATGTGAATAGCGCTCTAGGTGTCGGTGCACGACTAAACCTTGGTTACTTCTTATTAGGGTTTGATCTTGCCTGGCCGACCGATTTTCAAAGTTTCGGTGATCCGGTAAAGCTGTTTTCGATCGGTACGTTCTTCTAATTCGGGGAATAAATCCGGAAAAGCGTTTTGCGATTTGACCACGCTTGAGCGGATGCCTCTGATCTGGATACTCTGCAAACCGGTAGCTTCTCACTTTCAACTGTACTGCAGCCTACTGCATTTCACGCTCTCAAGCTGTATTGCTCTGCCCACTATTGATTTCCGGAGTGGAACGTTGAATGCTGCTACATCAACCTTGGGCAAAATACTCAGATCCGCAACGATGGCTTCCCCTAATGCGGATATATCCGTTCGAGGCTCAAAAGAGAGAGTAAGATTACCCGCTGGCTTTACAAAGAGAGGCCGGTTCGAATTCGCCATTACTACGGGGTTGATTTCACCCGCAAATGCGACAACAGACAGTAGAAACCAAACTATCACCCCCCTGGCCAAACCTTTATAAAGTATCTCTGGCAAGTCTCCCTCCTAAAAAGTAAATATAATTCCAGCTAGCCGCGGTCACCGGAGCTAGGCCCCAGAGAGAGGATTGAAGCACGTCTTCCCTTACAACCGCTTTATTGAGAAATGGAAGGGGCTAGTTAGATTCCTTGGCACCCCCGCCCAGAACTTCCTCCAGCGCTTCTTCGTACTCCTCTTGAGTAATGGCCCCTGAGTTAAGGGCTGTCTTTAGGTGCTCGATTTTCAAAAGCATAGGACTGCTAGAGCCCGTGAGAATCTGATCCTCTGTGACTAAGAAGTAAAGAGCTGAGCTTCTTCCGTAAAGGACCTGTCCGGTTTCATCCAGGACCATTATCGAAGCTTTGATCTCGCCGTCTCCGAGGTCCTCAATACGAAATGTCCCCCGCGTGATCACATGTTCGCCTGCGAGAAGGTTATTCCACTCTAAGTCCGATATGTCCGTCAACGCGAGATCTCCAGAGACATCTACCTCGCCGACGGCGCGGTGCACATTCTCCTGGG
>JAZGDE010000102.1:0-14634 GCA_036477295.1 Bacteroidota bacterium
GTTCGGGATACGTTCAACAGGTTGGGGTTTGGGTTCAATTATAATAAGAGCTTCGCTCGCAACCCCGTGACGGAATTTCGAAGCAGCAGGTCTTGGGCGGGTCGGATGTCCTACGGGCTCAGCGTGAACCACGATCTTTCTGTGAAGCCACTCGGCTGGCTGTTTGGCTTCTTACCGGGTTTGAAGCAGTACAAAGATTTCAAGATCTACCTCGCCCCGCAGAGTTTCTCCTGGGCACTTTCCACTGCCCGAACGCAGACACGTGAGAAAGTCCGCACGCAGTTACAGGAGAAGCCGGTCCTGAGAAACTTCACTGCGAAGCGCAACTTCGCGTTTACCTGGAAGCTCACCGAAGGAGGACTGACAAATCTGTCGACCGATTATTCCCTCGATATCGCGAGCACGCTCGTTCACCTTGAAACGGACTCACTCGGGCGCGAACGTCCGTTCAGTGCTATCCTCGGAGATATTTTCTTCTCCGACAAATTCATCAATTTCGGAATTGACCAGAACTATCAGCAGCGAGTGGGAGTGAAATCGAAACCAAAGATCCCGAACATTTTCGATGTCAACAAATATCTGAACATTACGGCGAGCTATAATGTTGCATACCGTTGGCTCAATAACATCCAAGCGGGCGACTTAGGAAAGAATGCAGCATTCCAGAGCACCATCAACGTATCGAGCAACTTCCGATTGAAACAACTTGCTGACAAGATCTTCAAAGGGAGAGAGAAGAAGGCTCCCAGTCGCCGTCGGGCTCCGGACCGAGGCAAGGAGAAAGAAGACACGGAGGAGGAAGAAAAGGAGAGTGAGGGCGAAGAGAGCAAGCCTGAGGGGCCCTCGGCGCTTGGTGATCTCGGTGAGTTGCTGAGGAAGCTCATCAAAATTCTCTTCCTGGATTACGACAACATATCGGTCTCGTTTAATCAGACCAACAATGCGCGGAGTTCCGGTGTCCCTGGCAAGACCGGGTTCACGAATTTCTGGGGGAGGATACCCTTCTTTCAGGAATCTGACCCGAAATATGGACCCTCCCGACTCTACCAGTTGGGGTTGATCAGCGATCCGACGGGGAAGCTCACGAATTTTGGCGGGCGGTCGAAGTTCCCGTTCTTCGGCTTCGACACGGAGCGGGGTCCACGTGCGCCGAGCTTCGCAGGTCAGCGGACGACGCTCATCGACAATTTCTCTCAGACAAACCGCCTGGATTTCAAGACATCGCGTCCTCTCTGGAGAGGAGCCCGTCTTGACCTTTCGTGGAAACTCAAGTGGACACTGAACAAGAACCAGACGTTGCGGTCCGATTCGCTCGGTATCGTCTCTGTCATCACGACGACAACAACGGGCGACATTGAGCGGTCGTTCCTTTCGTTCCCGCCCGTTCTGATGTTCGAATCGCTCAAGAGCAATTTGAAGGAGGTGAACAACCAGTTCGAACAGAGGTTGAGCGATCCGAGTGATACGCGCTCGGATGAAGAGAAACTGGCGGAGGCTTTCGAGGAAGGGTTTGAAGCCCTGCCGTTTCTCCGGAGTCTGTTTGGAGAGTTCCTGCCGCGGGTCAACTGGAGCTTGAACTGGGACGGGTTGGAGCGACTGCCGCTGTTCAAGAACCTTGTCTCTCGGCTCTCCCTGAGCCATTCCTACCAATCGAATTTCACACGGCGGTTCCGCGGTCTTCCGAGCGGCGGCGAGACGACCGAAATGGAACGGGTGAGGTATGGGTTCAATCCTCTTGTCGGATTGAACTTTACGTTCGAGCAGTTCCTCAAGGGGGATATGAGCGCTAACCTTCGGTACAATACGAGCACATCATTCGACTTGAACACGGCATCCCGAAACATTGTCGAGGCCTTCTCCCGTGAAATTTCGTTCACGATGCAGTACAGCCGGAAAGGGTTTTCGATTCCACTCTTTGGACTGTCGATGAGGAACGACGTGGATATCAGTCTTACCTATTCTCTCACGAAGAATGCTCGGAAGACGTATCGGGTCGTTGGGAAGAATATCAATTTAAACGGAACACCGCTTGACGGAACGACACGCTTGGTGATTGAACCGCGATTCCGGTACGTGTTGAGTTCACGCGTTACCGCTTCTCTGTTCTACCGGTTGACAAAAATTTCTCCGGATGCCCAAGCAACTCGAATTCCAGGTTCGAAGACCAACGAAGCGGGTCTGGACATCCATATCGCGATTCAGTAAAGAGGATTGGGACGTAGAACAGCCGCAAGTGAACAAAAGCGAATCGGTTGCTTCTGGAGGTCGAATTTGCTACCATTGAATGTTGTCCTGAGAAAGCGTCATAAACCGAATGATTGAATCGAAGTCAAACATCCTCTGGGTCGATGATGAGATCGAACTGCTTCGTCCGCACATCTTGCTGCTGACTCAAAGAGGATATCTTGTCGATACTGCAGCGAACGGCGAAGACGCCCTTCAGCTCGTCAAGAAAAAGGTGTTTGACCTCGTGTTCCTGGACGAGATGATGTCCGGGATGGGAGGACTGCGGACGCTAGCGGAAATCAAGGAGCTCTATCCCAACCTTCCGGTCGTCATGATTACCAAAAACGAAGAAGAAGCACTGATGGAGGAAGCGATCGGGGACAAGATTAGCGACTACCTTACCAAGCCGGTCAACCCGAGCCAGGTGCTCCTTGCATGCAAAAAGTTTCTTGAAGGGAAGAAAATCATCAGCGAGCACGTGTCGAGGGAGTACATCCAGGAGTTCAACACGATATCCCAAGCGCTGCTCTCTCCACTGAATCATCTCGATTGGCAGGAGATCTACACGAAGCTCTCGAACTGGGAGTTGGAGGTCGACCAGCACCCGGAATTGGGGATCCGCCAAATGCTGTCTGACCAGATCCGCGAGTGCAACCAGGAGTTCGGAAAGTTCATCGAACGAAACTACCGACACTGGCTTGCACAGGAGAAGAATCGACCTGTCCTCTCGTTGGACGTCGTTGAGAAATTCGTCATCCCGGAGCTCGAGGCCCCCGGTTCTGTTTTTTTCTTCGTCATCGACTGCCTCCGGTATGACCAGTGGCTGGCGCTGGAATCCGTCCTGTACGAATACTTCATAATCAAGAAGGAATTCTACTATTCGATTCTTCCCACGGCCACACCGTATTCTCGAAACGCAATTTTCAGTGGTGTCTACCCAAACGAAATCGAGCAGCGATTTCCGGAGATCTGGGAAAAATGGGAGGATGACGACAATACCCGGAACAAATTTGAGAAGGAACTTCTCGACCGAGTCCTCGAGCGCAAACGGATCGATCTGAAACCGGACGCGAAATACATCAAGATTGTTGAAGCGGAATTCGGCCGAGGTGTGGAGCAGAACATTCTCTCTTACACCAATAACAAACTCACTTCTATTGTCGTCAACTTCGTCGATATGCTGGCACACAGTCGGTCTGACTCAGAGATTTTGAAGGAAATTGCACCGGACGAGTCAGCGTATCGCTCCTTGACCAAATCGTGGTTTCTCCATTCCTCATTACTGGGAATGTTGAGAACACTGTCGAAGCAGAAGGATGTCAAGATTATCCTCACGACGGACCACGGGAGCATCCGATGCTTACGCGGTGCGAAGGTGTTCGGAGACCGGGAGGCCTCGACAAACCTCCGGTACAAATTTGGTCGGAACCTGAAGTGCGACGAGAAGCAGGCGGTCTTCGTAAAGGATCCGACCGACTTTCGGCTGCCGAAGCGAGGGGTAACGATCAACTACATCTTTGCCAAAGAGGACTACTATTTCGTCTACCCCACAGAATACCACAAATACTTAAACCTGTACCGTGATACATTTCAGCACGGTGGCATTTCGATGCAGGAAATGATCCTGCCCGTTATCAAACTCGTGCCGAAGTAACCTGTCACTCGACAATATTGAACCTCGGATTGTCAACGTATCGACGCGAACGTCTGCGGTGATGCATTCGCACCACAGAACGAGGGAAGCGAGGGAGACCTTTGAATTGGGGCAGACCTTGAGTCATCGCCTGCGTCCGGGCGATGTCGTGGCACTTTACGGCGAGCTCGGCGCTGGCAAGACAGAGCTCGTCAAGGGAATCTGTGCGGGTTTGAGGGTTCAAGGTCACATCGCAAGTACTTCATTCATCCTCATCAACGAGTACCCGTTCCAGTACGGAGACAAGCATTCGAAAGTGTACCATGTCGATCTGTATCGCCTGAAGTCGGCGTCAGAGTTGTTCGGTTTGGGCCTCGACGAATATCTCTCTGGCGACGGGATATGTCTGATCGAGTGGGCAGAACGAGCGAAGTCTCTTCTGCCAGCCAAACGGTACGATGTCTTCCTGAAGCTGGGTGACGAAGAGAACAGTCGAATTATTACCATCGCAGAGGTGAGTGAGGTATCCGTATGAAGGTGTTGGGAATCGAGACGGCGACAGGCGTCTGCGGCGTGGCGGTCGTGGAAGAGGAAGCGCTTCTTGCCGAGCGATGGAGTAGCGAACAGCACATTCACTCGGAAAGAATCGTACGATCTGTGCAGGTGGTGCTCTCCGAATCCCATCTGGAGCTTCATGAAGTTGACGGAATTGCCGTATCGATCGGCCCGGGCTCGTTCACTGGCTTACGGATCGGCTTGAGTGCTGCGAAAGGCCTGTGTTATGCGTCGGGGAAGCCGTTGGTCGCAGTGCCGACACTCGATGCACTGGTCCATCGAATAGTCGGTTTGTGCGAGGAGGGGAAGGGCGTCTGTGCGGTGCTCGATGCAAAGCGTGACGAAGTGTACTCTGCATGGTACGAAAGACGTGGACCGCGCATGGAGAGGAAATCCGACTATCAAGTGTTGCAGCGCGAGAAGTTCCTGAAAAGGTTGCTGTCGATGTCGTCCGTCATGCTGACGGGGGAGGATGCGGGGCGCTCTATCGAGCGAATGAGGAGTGTGAAGGGCAACGATGAGGATTGGAGAGGGATTTCAGCTGTGGTGCCTGAGCTCAGAAACGTGAGTGCCCAAGCAGTCGCTGCACTGGGCCTCGAAATGCTGCGGGAAGGCAAAACGTCCGATGTTGCGGAACTCGAACCAATGTATCTCAAGGAATTTCTAGTGAACGTCTGACCGTTCCAGGTTTTTTAAGGGCACACTGATGGCGTGGTTCCGAAGGACCAAGGAAAGCATATCCGGAGAGAGTCGCAGGAAGGATATTCCGGAAGGAATGTGGACGAAGTGTGGAGGATGTGGGGAGATCATCCACAAGAATCAGTTGGAGCAAAGCCTCTGGACGTGCGGGAAGTGCAACTATCATTTTCGGATCGGAAGTAACGACTACCTGCCTATTCTCCTCGACGAGGGTTCGTTCAAAGAGTTTGACCGAAAGATGCGATCAACGGACCCTCTGGAGTTTGAGGATACGAAGCGGTACAAAGATCGTATTAAGGAGGCGTTCAAGAAGACGAATCTGTACGATGCGATTCGGACGGGCACGGGAGCAATTAGTGGCATGCCGGTCGTGATCGGGTGCATGGATTTTGCGTTTATCGGCGGCAGTATGGGCTCGGTGGTCGGCGAGAAGGTTGCTCGCGCCATCGATAGAGCGTGGAACACACGAACGCCCCTCATTATTGTCTCTTCGAGTGGGGGTGCACGGATGATGGAAGCTGCGTTGTCGCTCATGCAGATGGCAAAAACGAGCGCCAAGCTCGCGCGGCTCTCGGGAGCAGGAATTCCGTATCTCTCCATCATGAGCGACCCTACGACGGGCGGCGTGACCGCAAGTTACGCGATGCTTGGCGATGTGAACATCGCAGAGCCGGGTGCCCTCATCGGCTTTGCAGGACCGAGAGTCATCAAGCAGGCAGTCGGGAAAGACCTTCCGCCGGGTTTTCAGCGCTCGGAATTCCTGCTCGAGCACGGGTTTCTCGATCTGATTGTTCATCGCAAAGAAATGAAATCGACGGTGACGAAGCTCCTCAGACTTCTTTGGAAATCATCTTAGAACTCCAAAACCCTGCTCACTCAAGTCGTCAGACCTCTGAGCCCAAGACTGTCAGCCTGAGGCTTGTGCCAGTCCGAAGGACCCCTTCGGGGAGGCACATCCGCGTCAGGCTCAATGAGCCTTAAGCCTTCGGCTTAAGGCACCTCTGGTGCACTGGCTCGGACGAATCCGTCGGGCGTTTCTGTTCCGACGGAATCTCCTTGGGACTTGAGTGACTAGTTGCGTGTACAACAAACCGCTGAAATTGGTCGAATTTGGAGTTCTTCGATAGCTTGGACGTCCGATCCCGATAGATTGGTATCCGACTTTCAGTCGAGACCTCGACGCTCGCTGAAGGTGAGCGTCGGGCCTCGTGATGTCCCCCCGACCACGAAGTGTCACGAAGTGACCGCTTCGCGGGCGGCTTCGCTGCAAGTCGGGGTCGGGATGAGCTGCCGGGAGCAGTGTAAAGTATCTTTTCAACCGGATTTCTAGGTTCTTCCGGCGCATGCATTTGGACCAGAGACCCTGATCTCGAAGAGATAAACTTCAAGCGGGTTCCTTCAAAGTGATGGTGTATGGTTCTCCAGATCAATGGAATGCCAGTTGCGGCGCTGCACGTTCTTGGTCCGTTGCAGCCGACATCCGTAGGGGGCGATTTGCGGAAGGTGAATCCGTCGCTTGACCTTGATGGAGATCGTAGAGATCAACCCGTCCTCGATACGAAGGTCCAGTCTGCCGAGTTTGCTGTGGAGTTGATAGAATCGGCGTTGGGAAAGAAGGTTATTTAGGGACGGTTATGGAGCCGAGCGTAAAGGACGTTGGCTGCTGACCACGACTTCACTGGGCCGAGAACGTGAAGTTTTCCTGCAAGTCTAAAGCAGGCACATGGAACCTTCTGTGACAGTCACGAAAGCTCGAGTCATATCCAGTTCACACGAAATGCAACGGGTGTCCGAAGAGTTGCGTCTCTCGGGCAAACGCATCGGTGTAGTTCCGACGATGGGCTATCTGCATGAAGGACATCTGAGCCTCATCCGCATCGCAAAGGATCACTCGGACGTCGTGATTACGTCTATCTTCGTCAACCCTACCCAGTTTGCATCACATGAGGATTTTGAGAAGTACCCGCGGGATTTCGACCGTGACCGAAGACTGGCCGAAGAAGCTGGAACTGATATTCTGTTTTGCCCCGATACGAAAAACATGTACCCCGAGCCCTATCTCACGTATGTCGAGGTCAAGAACATCACGGAGGTGCTCGAAGGCAAGTCGCGACCGATTTACTTTCTCGGAGTGACGACGATCGTTACTAAGCTGTTCCACATCACGAAGCCTCACGTGGCGGTGTTCGGGCAAAAGGATGCTCAGCAGGAGGTGGTTATCAAGCAGATGACGCGGGACATGAATTTCGACGTGGATATTGTCGTCGCTCCCATCGTCCGTGAACCGGATGGCCTCGCGATGAGCTCGCGCAATGTGTATCTCTCTCCGGAGGAGAGAAAAGACGCGGTTATCCTCTACGAGTCGTTGCAGCTGGCGGAGCGGATGATTCGAAATGGGGAGCGGAACGCCAAGGCGGTGATCTCGGCTATGAAGAAACTCATCGAGAGGAAGAAGAGTGCCACGGTGGATTACATCTCGATCGCTGATCGCGAACGACTGACCCAGTTAGGAGCGTTCGAATCGAATCAGAGTGTTCTGATCTCGTTGGCAGTGAGGATCGGAAACACACGTTTGATCGACAATACTTCTCTCACGATCTGAAGGACAATGCAGGTTGACTCTTCCTGAACAACGACTGGCCATCATCATCCTTGCCGCCGGCAAGGGAATACGAATGAAAAATCCTGAAACGGCTAAGGTCATGTACCAACTCGACGGCCGGCCGATGGTGGAGCATGTGAGTCAATTAGCATTCATCCTTCATCCCCAACGAGTGCTCATCGTTGTCGGTCATCAGAAGCAGCTGGTCGCCGACCACATCAGTACATTGTTCCCGTCAGCCGAATTCGTCCATCAGTTGGAACAGCTGGGGACAGGTCATGCAGTTATGCAGACCGACGGGGCACTCCGAGCTTTTGACGGCAGTGTTTTGGTCCTTTCCGGTGATGTGCCACTCCTGACACAACGTACGCTCGAGAGTTTGTTGCGCACGCACCGGGAAATTCGGGCTGTAGCGACGGTTTTGACGGCAGAGTTAGCGAATCCTGAAGGCTACGGCCGAGTTGTGCGCAACGCCGACGGCGCGCTGAAAAAAATCGTGGAGGAAAAAGATGCTGACCCCGAGACGCGGCAAATCCGGGAAATTAATTCCGGCGTCTACGTGTTTAAGAAAACAGAGCTCTTCGAGGCCTTGCGGTTTATCACACCGGAGAACGCCCAGCATGAGTACTACTTAACCGATGTTTTTGAGCATTTCTGGAACCGCGGCTGGAAGGTGGCGGCATTGAAAGCCGAACGGCCGGAAGAAACCAGCGGAGTGAATTCAGCTGAAGAGTTGGATTATGTAAGGAAGCTATACCACCCGCGTTCGTGATGTTCGCAGTGGGTGAATGGCTATTGACATTCAACTGAGATTTGAGTATAATCCTTAAAATTGATGGCATCGAGGATGGGTTGACAGGGAGGAGGATCTTCATGCAACGAGCTTTGGTCCTGGTGGTGGGTGTCGTCGTGGGCGTGTGCAGTTTCACTCGGGTTGGTAGCGCCCAGTTTAAGCAGAATCCCGAGGAGAAGCCCAAAGTGTCCGAATCCTTGGTCCGTCGTTCCTCTCCGGCGTATTTTTTGAGCTGGCTTAACCTGAACAACTTAGTGATGCGACACCAATTCTCGATGTCGTATGCATCGTTTAGGGGACGAGGGATTTCCCTGGCGAGCTACACGAACAGCTTGTTTTACAAACTTGCGGATCCACTCGATGTTCGGGTCGATGTGAGCATGCTCTATTCACCGTACAGCTCATTCGGAGCAGATGACCTCAACAAAGTCTACATCAGTAACGCGGAACTTAACTATCGACCTTGGGAAAATTTCTACATCCAACTTCAATATCGGCAGCTTCCCGTTGGAATGTATTCTTCCTACTACAATCCGTTTTACGGACCGTATCGATAACCGAGGAGTCTATCTCCGATAGTGACAGTACGACATACGTTGTTTCGGGCGAACCGAGAAAGCCTGTGCGAGAGGACGGAGTGCATGGACCAGGGACTCGGTTTTTCTTTTCTGTGATGCATCGGGAGGTCTCGTCTCGATGATTGTGCGGAAATCGGTGTTGGAAGTACGCACCCTCCAAAATTGGCTGCTCAATGTTGTTCTCTCCGGCCTCATTTTCCTTATCGCGTATCTCGCCATAGGACTCGTGACAAGCACCTCTAAGGATCAAACAGCTCCTGCAGCGTTGCAGTCCCTCTCGAAGGTTCCCCGCGTCGATGTGGTGAACGGGTGTGGAGTGTCCGGCGTCGCACTCCAGTTTGCTCAATTCCTCAGTGCGCACGGGATCGACGTCGTCGAGGTGGGGAACCACAATACATTCGACGTCGAGGAATCGGTTGTCGTCGACCGCGTTGGCAACTTCGACGCCGCGATGCATGTGGCTGTTGTTCTGGGAATTCCCAGATCAAACGTAATCCAACAGGTGAACCAAGAGTACTTTCTCGATGTCTCGATTGTCATTGGAAAAAACTATAACCAGCTGCAGCCGTATCGTCCATAGCAGCAGGATTTTTGTTAAAGGGCATGGGGGAATAATCGTTTGACCTCGAAGATCTTAGCGAAGAAGATTGCACACTTAACGCTGACAAAGAAAGCGTCGAATGTGCTCGTGATGGACCTTCGGAAACTTACTTCGATGACGGATTTTTTTGTCGTTTGCTCCGCCGATACGGACACGCAGGTTAAGGCGATCGCGGATGCAGTGGTCGAACGTCTCGAGGAGGATGGGATTAAGGTCTGGCACAACGAGGGCATCAGCCAGCTGCGGTGGGTTCTCCTCGACTATGTGGAAGTTGTGGTGCATATATTCCAGAAGCGGGTCCGACAATTCTATAATTTGGAAAAACTCTGGGGAGATGCCAAGTTTGAACAGGTCGAGGATACGGCGCTCGCACGAAAACACAGGGGATCCCCGGTGGTGAAGAAACGGACGAAGGCATGAGACAATACTTGCAGGAAAAAGTCGAAACGGCGCTCCGGTCTCTGAACCTTCCCGATCGTCCGAAGCCGACGTTCGAGCGTCCGAAGCAGGCTGAACACGGGGACTTGACGACGAACGTTGCGATGGTGCTGGCAAGGTCCGTCAAGAGGAATCCGACGAAGCTTGCGAGCGACATCGTCTCCCGTCTGGAGCTCGAGAGCGACCTCGTGGAAAAAGTGGAAATTGCCGGACCCGGATTCATCAACTTCTGGTTCAAAGATAAGTTCTATCTTCAACAGCTCCGCGAAATTCTGGAGAAAGGTTCGCGGTACGGCCGGTCTGAGGCAGGTGGGAACAAGAAAACTCAGGTTGAGTTCGTGAGCGCGAATCCGACTGGTCCGCTTACCGTCGGTCACGGCCGGAATGCGGTCCTCGGTGATACGATCGCGAATTTGCTGGAATGGACTGGGCATGACGTTACGCGAGAGTATTACTATAATAATGCAGGCCGACAGATGCGCGTGCTCGGCGATTCGGTGCGGCTGCGGTATCTCGAGTTGCTGGATGAACCAGTTGCGTTTCCAGAAGACTACTATCAAGGTGAGTACATCAAGGACATCGCGCGCCATCTCCTTGCGAGCCATGGCACTGTGCTGAGGAAGGAACCTCCCGAAGGGATTTTCAAGGAGAGGGCGGAAGAAGAAATCTTCAACGATATTAAGAAAATACTAAAGCGATTGGGGACGAAGTTCGACGTCTTTTACAACGAACGCTCTTTGTACGAGACCGGAAAAGTTCAGGAGGTGGTCGACGAACTTCGTCGGCTCGGGTACGCCTACGACCACGAGGGCGCGGTATGGTTCCGAGCAACATCGTTCCAGGGAGAGAAGGACAAGGTGATCGTCAAGAGCAGCGGGGAGCCCACCTACCGCTTGCCTGACATTGCCTACCACCGTGAAAAATTCAGGCGGGGTTTCGAGCTCATCGTCGACATTCTCGGCGCCGATCACATTGCTACGTACCCAGACGTTATCGCTGGATTGAAGGCGCTTGGGTTCGATACGGAGAAAGTCAAAGTGCTGATCCACCAATTCGTCACGCTCGTCCGGAATGGCGAGGTCGTGAAGATGTCCACTCGGAAAGCAAACTTTGTTACCCTCGCGGAGCTCATCGATGAGGTCGGACCCGATGTCGTCCGGTACTTCTTCCTCATGCGCAGTCATATGAGCCACCTGAACTTTGACCTCGGACTTGCAAAGGAGCAGTCAGAACAGAACCCGGTTTACTACCTCCAGTACGCTCATGCACGTATCGCAAGTATTCTGAAGTATGCGGAGATCGAAGGTGTAAGTACTCGAGCAGTGAGTGGTCCTCGCCTCGAATTACTCACAGAGGCCGAAGCCATTGCCATGGTAAAAAAGCTTGCTGAATTTCCGGACACGGTCGAGTCGTGTTCTTTTTCATTCGAACCACATCGCCTCACTGAATATCTCCACGATGTCGCAGGGTTGTTCCACAAGTTCTATCATGTCCATCGCGTTGTCACGGATAACAAACCGCTGACCTGCGCTCGGCTCGCTCTCTGCCAGGCGACGAAGACCGTCCTTGCCAACGGCTTTGCGATTTTGGGCATTTCTGCGCCGGAGACAATGTAGAACGGAAGACCATTAGGATTGATTTTTTCCGTGGAATTGATTAGATTCTGTCGTGTTTGAGTAAGAGCTTCTTTGCCCGAATAATCGCCGGTCTGAGAGGAAGATCCAACCTACCGATATTGCTACCATCACAGGCAGTTTCACCGTCCTTCATTTCTGAAGTCCATTCTGATCGCTCGCTGTTTTTGTAAGGCATTGGTCGACGAGGGAAGAATTCATTGACTTTCCTTGAGGGGTTTCATAAATTTATGGTTGCCTTCTAATTCAACCTCCGGGGAGATATGTTTCAATCAGGCTCGATTGAGGGAGTCGTTGTCAAAGAGTTGGTCAAGCGTACTGATCGACGTGGATGGCTCGTTGAATTATTTCGTCACGACGAACTTGACGGTGAATACTATCCCCGGATGGTGTACATTTCCATGACGAAAGGGGGAGTTGCCCGGGGACCGCACGAGCATAACGATCAAGCGGACCTCTTTTGTTTTCTCGGCCCGTCGAATTTCAAAGTCTATCTCTGGGACAATCGGAAGCAGTCTCCAACCTATCAGAACAAGATGGTGATCAATGCGGGTGAGGATGAGCCGAAATCGATTCTCATTCCGGCGGGTGTAGTCCACGCGTACAAGAACGCGGGCTCAAGGGAGGGCATGGCGGTGAATTGTCCAAACCGACTCTATGCCGGAGAGGGTCGGAAAGAACAAGTAGACGAGATCCGCCACGAGAGCGACCCACAATCGATTTTCGAGTTGGACTAACCGATGAAGAACATTCTGATCACTGGCGGAGCAGGCTTTATCGGCTCGAACTTTGTTCGATTTCTTCTCGAGCAGAACGAAGAGTACGTCGTCGTGAACTTCGATAAACTCACCTATGCAGGCAACCTCGAAAACCTCGAAGATCTCGAGGGCCATCCACGGTACCGCTTTGTTAAGGGGGATATCTGCGACCGACCTCCCGTCGAATCCATTATTAAGGAGTATCCGATTGATGCCATCGTCAATTTTGCTGCCGAATCCCATGTTGACCGAAGTATTCTCGGTCCTGCGGTGTTCATCGAGACGAACGTCGTTGGAACTAATACGCTCCTGGAGGTGACGAAAGACTTCGGCCTGGAGCGGTTTATGCAAATATCGACAGACGAGGTATATGGATCGCTGGGTGCGGCAGGGAAATTCACCGAGCGGCATCCTCTGCATCCGAACAGTCCCTATTCGGCCAGCAAGGCAAGCGCCGACTTGCTTGTGCAAGCCTACTATCATACGTTTGGGTTACCTGTCGTGATCGCACGGAGTTCAAACAACTACGGTCCATATCAATTCCCTGAAAAGTTGATGCCCCTGATGATTGTTAACGCGCTCGCAAATCGGTCGCTTCCGGTTTACGGCGACGGCCAGCACGTGCGCGACTGGCTCTACGTGAAGGATCACTGCGCGGCTCTTGAGCTCATTCTTCAGAGCGGAAGGCCCGGAGAAATTTACAACATCGGCGGGGACAACGAGAAGAAAAACATCGAGGTGGTCAAGATTATCCTTCAGCACTTGGGCAAGCCGGAATCATTGATCGAACACGTCAAAGATCGGCCCGGACATGACCGTCGGTACGCGATCGACGCCGCAAAAATTAAAGAGGAACTCGCCTGGCGGCCTTCGCATACTTTCGAGGAAGGTCTGGAACAGACAATCGACTGGTACGTCACTCACCAGGGATGGTGGAAGCGCGTCACGGGCGGAGACTATCGAGCATACTACCGCAAGATGTACGAGGAGCGCTGATTGAATCGAAAACTTGAAGTGAACGTAACCCTAGAACAAAAAATCAAGAAGAAGAGTGCAACCGTCGGCGTCGTCGGATTGGGTTACGTCGGGTTGCCCATTGCCGTGGAGTTTGCTGAGAGAGGTTTCCAGACGGTGGGGATTGAGACGAACAAACAGAAAGTCGAGTCCGTCAATAGCGGCAAGAACTACATCCCCGACATCGAGGATGCGCGGCTTGCGAGAGCCGTGAAGAGAGGGAAGCTCGTGGGGATGGGCGACTATAGTTGTGTGAATTCGCTTGATGTGATCTACATCTGTGTCCCAACCCCCTTCACAGCGAGCAAGGAACCGGACATCTCGTTCATACTCTCGGTTGCGGAGAGCATTGGTCGCGGATTGCGGAAAGGCCACCTCATCATTCTGAAGAGCACGACGTTTCCCGGCACGACGGAGCAGTATGTGCTTCCGATCTTAGAAAAAACGGGCCTGAGAGTCGGAAAGGATTTCCACCTTGCGTTCTCTCCGGAGCGGATCGACCCTGGAAACAAGAAGTGGACGACTGCGAACACACCGGTCGTCGTCGGTGGTGTGACACCGCGATGCACGGAGCTTGCTTGTTTGATCAGCGAGCAGATGGTTTCCGAAGTGATCCCGGTCTCGAGCCCGCGCGTCGCTGAGATGGAGAAATTGCTCGAGAATATATTCCGCAGCGTGAACATTGCTCTTGTCAACGAACTGGCTCATCTCTGCGACCGTATGGGTGGCGTCAACGTGTGGGAGGTGATCGAAGCTGCTGCGACAAAGCCCTTCGGATTCATGCCGTTCTATCCGGGACCCGGAATCGGGGGACATTGCATTCTCGTCGACCCGTACTGCCTCGAGTGGCTTGCGAGGCAGTACGATTTTCAGACGAACTTTGTCGCGCTCGCCGCCGAAACGAATGAGAGCATGCCGTTTTACGTGAAGAGCATGGTGTTGCGCGAGATCAGCATGCTGCCGGTCAGTTTTCGCGAAGCCAGAATTCTGGTCCTCGGCGTCGCTTTCAAGAAAGACGTGGATGACATTCGCCAATCACCCGCGCTCAAGGTAATGCAGCTATTGCTTCAGGACGGCGCGCGAAACATCCATTACAACGATCC
>JAZGDE010000103.1:0-40555 GCA_036477295.1 Bacteroidota bacterium
GGGTCTTGTAGTACTCGAGTGGGTCGAGGATAAAATTAAGCCCGGGAACCCCTTGTCGGTCAAACGAAACATTGTCGGTTCCGCTCGTGTAACGCAAGCTGACGTGGATGACGCCGTATTCTTTAAACGGTGTGAAAATCGATTCCATGATAGGCTTGATCTTTTTTCTACCTTGCAATGTAATTCCACGAATCCTTCCCGTTCCATTGTCCATGATAAACACACCGGAAATCTTATCGAGCTCAGCCGAGTGTGATTTCGTGTATGCCTTCGAGCCGAGCTTTCCCTGCTCCTCACCGCTGAACATGATGAAGCGAATCGTCCGCTTCGGCTTCACGCTGACCGCTTTCAAGATGCGCGCAGCCTCAAGGATGGCCATGCAGCCCGTCCCGTTGTCCGTCGTCCCCTGGCCGAGATCCCATGAATCAAGATGCGCGCCCGCGATGACGACCTCGTCCGGTTTTTCGCTCCCCAGCATTTCCGCAAGCGTATTGTACTGCTCAACCGGCTTTTTTCCAAAGCGACCCGGCAGATCCATCTCCACGATGACTTTTTCTCCTCGCTCCACCAGGCGGTACAGCATCGTGTAGTGCTCGTGGATCATGAAGGCGGTGGTCGGCGGAAGTGGAGTAGAATCGTTTTGAGTTTGGCCGCCTCCGCCGGTCATGTTGAGCAGTGCATGTTCTTTGCCCGAATCGCGAATGACGGCGAGTACCTTCCCCTCACGCAACATCTCCTTGGTTTTCCTTCGCACTTCTGCCCGCTCTCGTAATCGCTCGAGCGCAAGGCTGTCCATCGGTTCGACCCGAAGAGGTTTCTCAACGGCCACCGTGTCCGGCAAGTGTTGCGTCCTGAAAGGAGACACCGGGGGGATGTTTGCTGGGTCACCAAGCAGGACATACCTGCCCTTCAATTTTCCCTTGTAGCGCTCTAGGTCTTTCACGCTGCCAGCCTTGAGGACGACCACCTCACCACGCTTTGGACCATTCGTGCCAGGGGTGAAGCCGATCTGAGCGACGGTCAGCGGCAGCACGTGCGGCTTGATGATCCGCGCGTGCTCGTGTCCTCGGAACCAGGGATAGCCGAACATCCAGCTTTCTTGTGCGACATTCACAAGTCCGTATTCCTGAAATTTTTTCGCTGTCCACTCATTTGCTTTCTTCATTTGTTCTGTTCCCGTCAGCCGCGGCCCGATCATGTAGCAGAGATACTCTAGATTCTCCATTACCTTGGAGTTGTTCATGGCTTCATCGACGATCTGCTTCTCCAGGTCCGTAAAAGTCGGTTGAGCACCGAGCCACAGTGGCAGTGCTATGGTGAGAGTAAGAAGCAGCGTCAAGGATCTCTTGCGGAGCATTATGAGGGACTTGCCGGATGTTGCTGGTGCCAGAGGAAGAGAATTTCCAGTTCAGAAAAGATAGAACAAATCGCATGGAGAGTCAAGAAGTCTTGAGGATTACGTGTTTTTTTCTTTATTACGGAACACCATGAACGCACCTCAGTTGCCGCGGAAGAAAACACTCAAGGAACTGGAGCCGGAGAACCTAGGGCCCCTGTCGATGAGCGGGGAGGATTGGGAGGAGTTTGCACACGGAGTAGAGTTGTTTAATGACTGCAAGTTCTGGCATGCACACGAGGCTTGGGAACAAGTTTGGAAACGCCACCACGAAGACAGTCGAATGTTCCTTCAAGGACTCATCCTGATGGCCGCAGCCCTTCATACTCTCGTGGAAAAACATCGCTATACCGGTACACTGAACAACTTTGAGAAAGCGCTGCCCCGGCTGAAACTGTTTGAGCCGGAGTTCATGGGTGTTAAGGTCACTCCGCTTCTCCGTGCAATTAAACGATGCAGAGGGGAAGTCCGCAGGCTCGGTGAGCAGGATCTTAGCAACTTTAAGGTGAAACTTCTGCCAAAGATCGAGTGGAGACAGAAGAGATGAGTATGCGAACTATTTTCAAGAAATTGAGAGACACACGAGGACCGTTTGATCCTTCTTGGTTGCATTCTGATGCACCTACATAAATTTTAACCCACTGATGTCGTTCGTTGAAAACGTGCGGCGTGAAACGAACGCAGAAAAGCTTCCAAAACACCATTGAAAGGGGGTTCACGAACGATGCCACAGGTGGACATCAATTACTGGGCGGTTCTCGTGGCGGCGATTGCAAACTTTGGGCTTGGTGCAGTTTGGTACTCTCCGGCCCTTTTTGCAAAGCGATGGTTGGCTCTGATGAAGAAGAGCGAAGCGGAACTGGAACAGATGAAGAAAGGAGCACCGCGCGCCTACGCGTTGAGCTTTGTTGGCGCGTTGGTTATGAGTTATGTGTTAGCTCACATTGTTGACTACGTGCAAGCGACGACCGTTGCTGGCGGATTGGAGAGTGGGTTTTGGCTTTGGCTTGGTTTTGTCGGAACCACGAATTTAAGTGGTGTTCTTTTCGAGGACCGCCCAACAGGACTTTACTTGATCAACATGGGATATTACTTAGTTTCTCTCCTCATCATGGGGACCATTTTGGCTGTTTGGACTTAGATCAAGATCAGGATTCATCGCTGAGTAACAATTTTGATCGCGCTGGGATCTTCACGACGAGCTAGAACCTTGACACTTCGAGCTCTTCTGGCTCAAGTGCGGCGAGGTGGACTGGCTCAATCTTGCGGTAAACCTCCTCCGCGTTACGCCGCTTGCCTTCAACAGTCAAGAGTGCGTCAACGCCAATTCCAAATAGCTTTTCGTTCTCCTTCAGGTAGGGTAGCACCAAGTTCCAATCACGTTCCGTGAGTTCAGCAAACTGTCCCCCGTTCAGCTGATCAACGCCGACTTTTTTGTGGGGGTCGCGAATGTAGAGTGCACCCCCCGATGCGAGAGAAAAGAGATTGCCCCCGGGATACGGCGTGTCCAACTCGATGAGATTTCCCTCTGGATCGTACTTCATCCCGTTGAGCACCGCAAATCCGCCGCCGTTCAGTGGATCGCCCGCCATGAAGGATTCTGCCAAATAGTCGAGGCAGGTCCCGTTGATCACCACACGGCACCGACCGACTGCATTGATCAACGGCCTGCCGGCAGCGCTCCCCAGCACGTACACGTCCCCGCCCTTCGCTCCATACATGAACGTTTGACCAGTATCTCCGTGGATTACCAGTTTACCCGATTTCATAATGTTGGCAAGCTGATCCTGCGTCGAGCCGTGCACATGGATCTCCGCCCCATCAAGGCCGGAGGAAAGGTAGTCACCGCTGCTCCCGTAGACATCGACTCGGAGGCTCGAAGTTTCGGGGCCTAGACCACAACCGATGAATCGATGGCCGCGGAGGTCATAGAGGACCACCCGTTTCCAGCCCTGCTTGGCGGCATTCACGAGGAACTGGGCTAATGAATCTGGTCCTTCCGCTGGAAAACCGGTTGCCCGACAGGCAAGGACCTGCTCAGACCCTTTGGGCGGACGGAGCGACGTTTTCTTCTTCCACGCGATTGAGCGGTAACTGCTCTCCCGCCCCTGCGCGAGCGATGGAAAACTGTCGAAGATTTCATACAGACAGCGTTCGATGAGTTCGAGCATCGAACTTCGTTTCTTGGATCCGGTGGAGTAGATCCGGTCCAGAAGTAGCGTAAGCAACTCGATACAGCTCCACCACGCATGCCCATCCGTCCGAGAGACCCCCACGAGGCTCCTGCACAGATACCAGAACGAGCGGAAATCCAGCTCGGCGATTTCACTGCTAAGTTGACGGAACAGAGCGTCGGGGTCTGAGTGATGGTCTATCTTGATCGGTACGTTCGTGGACTCGGGAAGAGACTGGAGTTCAGCCGGGTCGTAGCGGTGTTTCGCTTTTGGGGGCTCGATGACGGTACCGAATTTGTCCGTGCAGACCAATCGCCTGTCCTGAATACTTCCGCCTACGGCCTCGTCGGGGCCCACGTGGTGTTGCTCCTTCACGGTGAATATGAAGGCGCCACCGTCTGTGTAGCTTCCCCCGCGGGCATTCCAGTAGAGGTCGGCGCGCGACCAGAAGCGAGAGTCCTCGCTCTGCAGACTTCGGAGGAGTGCATCGATTGCCTGTTTTTCCGAAGCGATGAACCCGATCTGCGTTTCACCTTCCTGGAGCGCGAAGACCTGCGGGCGCAGCATCGACGTGTCGGTGATGCCGAGCAGCTGATACTGCCTGCGACGGGCGTCGGTCCTACCGATGATGAAGAACCACGGTCCGTCGGGAGAACTGTGGATATGGGTGTCCTGGATCTCCCGATACGTCTCCCTTTTTTCGGCCGGAAGCATTTCCAGATCACGCTCGGTCGTCGGGGCAAGCGCCTCGATCACATACTCGAGTGGATATTCGTAGACTCGATTGAGAAGGTCAAACAGGAGAACAGACACCTCCGTGTCAGTCAGAAACAGGGGAACGATGTTTCGCTGGGCAAGGTATTCCGTGATACTGTAGTAGTTTGCAAAATCTCCATTATGAACGAGGGCTTCGTCCAGACCGATGAAGGGATGCGACCCTCCGGGATGCCAGACTTTCCCCTTTGTCGGATATCGTTGATGACCGATCAAAACGTGGGCTTCGAGCTCTTCGAGCTGGTAATACTGAATCACCTGCTGGGCATATCCGACGATCTTAAACACCAGCATATTCCTGCCGTGCGATAGCACGAACGCCTTTCGATCTCGGTCGGCCGCGTAGAACTTGCTGTTGATGCGGAAGCTGTTTTGAAAGATAAACTCATCCTCCGCTTTGTGGCGATCAAGCTCTCCGAGACTATTCCCCTCGACGAACGCGTCGAGGGCTTCCGGTTTTACTCTGCAAAAGTACCTCCAGACTTGCGGTGGTTCAACTTCAAGCTCTTCGACATCCCGGTAGTTCTCCATGGAGGGAACCCGGTTTGCGTGGTGGACTTCGAGGAGTGAGCGGATGAACTCGTCCTCGAGCTGTGTTCTGCACGACGGGTCGAGATAGGCGATTTGCAGCAGGTAGTCCTCATCGAGGATGGCTTGGGAGACACCAAGCTGCTTCGGGTTAAGACCCACCGCAGCGATGCCTCCTCCTTTTCCGTTCCCGCGGTTTTTCATCTGCAACACAGGTGCAAGGAGGTGTTTCGCTTTTATGTGAACGGAGGAGGCGACGCCGATGACCCCGCAGCCGCCCTCAGCCTCGACCTTGCGCGTGGGCAGCTCACGGCCCTTGGCCAATTGCCGCCGCGACTCGATTAACTGCTGAACCAGAGCGGACTGTCTATCGTCCATCATGGAGGTGTCTGAGTAAGTCGTATCGTCCTCTCAGTTCTTTGATGCTGCGCAATCTGAGTTTTCTCAAGATGTCATGCCACTGGGTTTGCCAGGATGTGTACATATTAATGATGCGCTGAGCACCCCAGTCTGGCTTAATCAGGAGGGAAAGTTCCGGATCGACCGTCGTGATGCCAATCGGACAGCCTCGCCCGCGTTCGCAGTTGCTGCAGTACGTGCACCCGAGAGCGACAATTTCGGAGCTTCCAATCACACAGCCGTCCGCTCCGAGTGCAATGGCCTTCGCGACGTCGTACGCAGTTCGTATGCCTCCGCTTGCCATGACCACGATTTGATCGCGGATCCCTTCTTTCAGGAGGAACTTATGAACCTTCGGAATGGCGTACTCGAGCGGCATAGCGATGTTCTTCTTGGCAATCTCGGGTGCTGCTCCGGTACCGCCGTACCCGCCGTCGATATTAAGGATGTGCGCTCCTGCATAGTAAGCACCGACCGCCACCATGTCCACATCCACCGGGGTGGACACTTTGACGATCACGAGCGCGTTCGGGTTTACCGTCTTGATCCAATCAACGTGCTTCTTGTGGTCTTCGACAGAGTAGACGCTGTGGAAGGGAAACGGGGAAAAAAGACTCACCCAGGGCAGAGACTCACGCATGTTTGCGACGTCCGAGTTTACTTTATCGCCAAGAAGATGGCCTCCAAGCCCTGGCTTCGCGCCCTGGGCATACTTCAACTCGACGATGCGGGCCCGCTGGATGGTCTCCTCCCGGACCCCAAACAAGCCCGTTGCCACCTGCGTGATGATGTGGTCTTTATAGGCGGCGAGAGGTTCCGGATATCCACCCTCACCGGTGGACGTGAATATGCCCAAGGTTTTTGCAGTGATCGCTCGGGAGAGCATCACCTGGAGACTTACGGAGCCGAACGACATCCCCGCCCCGTACACCGGAATGGGAATTTCGATCGGGGGTCCGTTTCTCCGGCGATTCAGCGAAAGGGACAGGTCAACCGGTTCTTTTTCGTCGATCCGCTCCGATTCTGGCGCGAACCGAAAATCCAATGCGTCGAAGCCCCCACCGGACCTCCCAACTTTATATTCGAGTCCCGACGTTGGAGGTTTTCCTGTCCCGGCCTGCTCCCAGATCGTCATGAGGAGTTCCGGCGTCCAGCGCACGTTGCCGAGCGACTCTGGGATTCCATAATCGCCCGATGCGAGTTCCGCCAGCCCACGGTGAATTTTCTCTTCGTGCCGCTGCAGCACGCGAAGTTTCACTTCAGTCATGGGTGGATCCGCAGATGGTTTCACAGAATTCTTTTTCGAGGTCTTCAGCGAACATTGCTCTTCCGACTTCTCCCCGCAATCTCCGCACTTCGCGCAGCCCCATAGCACCGAGGATTTCCAGTAGCTGCATGTGCCAGGACCCGATCAAGTTCACGATTCGCCTCTTCGCCCACGACTCATCAAAATGCGGAAGTTCGATAGTCGGATCGCTTCCGTCTCTGAGAATTGCCTCTCCCTGGAGTGCGACGATCATGGATACATTCAGCGCAACGATATCCGCCCCGCAGATAATGGCTTTCGGCACGTGTTCCGCTGCAACGATTCCTCCGCTGGCGATGAGCGTGATCTCATCCCTCTTGTTTGTTTCCACCAAGCGCGTATGAACGGCTCTCAGGATGTCAGTAATGAACCGAGGGTTGGATCCCTCCTCCCGTCCTTTCCAATCAGCGCAGAGGTGGATGACGTTCGCACCCGCGAGGGCGAAGTCGCGGATCAGGTCCTCCACTCCCGGCTTGGCGTCGACTCGAACGAACAACTGAGTTTTATTCATTTGGAGGGCGTCCCGGCAGTCGTCGAGGGTCCTACATTCCACTTCGACAGCCGGATACACCGAAAGGTCTGTGATTCCCTTTCGTAATTCATCCAGTGAAACTACGGGAATAATGCCAGATCTGGAGGACTGAAAAGCACTGTCGAGCCCGCCTGCCGTGGACCTATCGACAAAATAGATTGTCTGCAGTTCGCTCGCCGCTCCTCCAAGGGTGGCGTGGAGATGCGGGTGGTCGACGGGCAGCGAATCGAGCACGATGGGAATCGGGATGCGAAGTGACCACTCCCTCTTGTTTCGAAGATTGCCGTTTTCGCCGAAGGAGAGATTAGAAAATTTTCGTCCGACATCAACGGTAGTGGAGATAAACTCTCGCCCGTGGATGCCGTCGCGGGTTGGCCGCACAATCTCGGACATGTCGGTCCACATGCCGTCGAAGCCGCTCCCGCTGAAAGGTCCATTGTACCCTGCGCCGCGGACGGGGACGCGTCCTGTGGTGGATTCATACCAGATGGTAGATACTTGCTTTGGCGTCATGAACGGAGCGCCGAGTTCCTGAAACTCAGGGTTTGGGAGGATGTGAACGATCTCTGGATTTTCGATCACACATCGGTAGCAAGAGACACAGAGATTGCTTTTGGGAGCAAGCCCGCCTACCGGGCGACTGAACACGCCATACATACACGGTCGACTCTGGATCGTGGCTTTGATTTCTTCAACCGATGAGCAGGACAGGAGTTCGTGCAGGATCATCTTCGCGAACTTGATTCGGTCGACTTTGACGGTGAACTTCGGAACCTGGGGTGCCTGCGGTGGACAAAACTTTGTGTTGATATGATAGCGGCGATACATACGTTCGGGTTCAAGAGCAGGGATCGAAGCGCGATCCTAGTGCAAGTGCAATGGTTAATCTACCATGGTTTCCGGAGGAAAGCAACATGCGGAAACTTCTGACCTTTTTCACTTCTCAATATCAAGTTCGATTACGAGCGGGAACTCGCTAGCTGTCAGTGCTATCAACTGAAGTACTGTACATGCGCTAATCGCAGGTACCGATTTTTGAACTGTGGTATTCGTTCAGGTCGAAGTTCGCGGACAGCCGAGCGGTGACGCGAAACTGTCGGGCGGCTTAGGTGCAAGCTCCAGAGGTGGGTGATTGGTGTCGATGACCGGTCGAACGGAGACCCTGCTCGACACCGAAACGGAGATGGCCCGTTACACCCTTGACGATCATAGGCGGTTTCTGTCGGCAGATTGCTCTGGTGAGGGGTGGTTCGAAGTGTGGTTTGAGGGAGATCGGCGACCACCGAGAGGAGTCAGAGTAAGCTCGATGCTGCGGCCGGAGAAGCCTTACCCAAGCATCAGGCCGGCGCGTCAGCGCGTCCGCTGAATGTCCCTCTTTGGCAGACCATGATTCAATTAACGAAAGTTGGGCGCCAGCAGACAACTTGCACTAGGTACGCATTCTTTGTCTGCGCCTCAAAGACGCACCGGCAAATGAAGCATCCGTGCGGATGGCCGCGAACACTCCGAAGAAAAACAGCTTGACTATCGCCAGTCGTCCATGCTCCCAAAATTCCGATTTCTTACGCAGATTCTATTCTGCCATTACGAAAATCGAACGGTGTTCCAGTTAAGGCATTCCCAACGAGCTCCTGTCAGTCCGCTGATTTTAAGGATGGTTGACTCGAGGTGTGTCAACGAAGGAATCAGAGACTGCTGAGAGAACCACCAGAGTATTCGTATCAGCAGCGTGAAGACGTGTCGTTCTCTACTTACTGTATTGCTTCTGTACTTCGGTCGTCAGCACTTCGTTCATGCTTCCGGTCCGATATCCCTGCAAATCCAACGTCACGTACGTAAACCCAAGTTTCTTCAGCTCGGAGACGATTTTCATCCGAAGCTCATCATCCGCCAGTCTCTTGATTTCGTCTTTCCCCACTTCGATGCGTGCGGTCTTGTCGTCGTGGTGTCGGACCCGAAAATAGCGGAAGCCAAGGTCGCGTAGGAACGTTTCGGCCTGGTCGATCTTCATAAGATTCTCCTTCGTGATGCCAAACCCGTACGGAAATCTGGAAGACAAACAGGCAAAAGAGGGTTTGTCCCAGGTTGGCAGTTCAAGGTATCGGGAGAGTTCACGGATTTCTTGCTTGGTCAGTCCGGCTTCTAGCAGCGGCGAGCGCACTTCCTTTTCGTTGATGGCTTTCATTCCCGGCCGGAAATCTCGGATGTCATCTGCGTTCGTTCCGTCGGCGATCCAGCGGAACCCTCGCTCGTCGGCGATCACTTTCAGCTTGCCGAAGAGCTCTGTCTTGCAGTAGTAACAGCGGTCGGGAGGGTTCTCTTGAAACTTCAGGATGTCGGTTTCTTCTGTCCGCACGACGTGAACGTTTACACCGATTTCCTCGGCGAGAGAGATGGCTTCCGTGTACTCACGCGTCGGGTATGTTTCCGACCTTCCGATGACCGCGAGGACGCCGTTCCCGAGGATGTCTTTGGCAACTTTGAGCAGGAGTGTGCTGTCGACGCCACCGGAAAAGCCGATGACGACGCTATCCATGTTGGCCACAGTGGCGCGAAGGGTTGAGTATTTCCCCTCGAGCATAGCGGTAAGCTGAATCGACATCGGGCTATCCTCTCATCGAGACTGCATGCATACCGTGGATAAGAACTGATCGCACTTTTTCAACAGACATCGGCAAGCCTGTCCAGAGCTCGAACGATTTTGCGGCTTGCTGCAACAACATTTCCGAGCCCCCAACTACGGTTGCTCCCTTTCCTTCCGCCATCCTCATCAGTTTCGTTTCAGGAGGATTGTAGACGAGATCCATGATGATCTGTCCATCGCTGAGAGTTTTGTCCATGACGATGGGAGAGTCCTCCTCGTTCGGATACATGCCAGCGGGCGTCGTGTTCACAATTAGCCTGGAATTCGCGAGAGAATCAAGAGCGTTCGGTTCAAATAGTTCGAGTGTCGTGATTGCATTGAACGAGAAGGTCTTCTGGAGATAGATTCTCAACGACTCTGCTCGTTCCAGATGTCGATTGAGAAGATAGATCTGCTTCGGCTTGAACTCAGTGATGAGCCCGTAGAGTACTCCACGGGCTGCACCACCGGCTCCCAGGACGGTCGCTGTCTCTCCTCTGATCCGATCCGAGAACGGTTTGAGGCACGCGAGGAATCCCAATGCGTCAGTGTTATATCCGCGCAGTTTGAAGCCGTCGTTGACGATGGTGTTCACCGCACCGATGACCCGGGCTTCGGGGGAGAGTTCATCGAGTAATTCAAGGACATGCTCTTTGTGCGGGATCGTAACGTTGAATCCGACGATGTTCAAGGCCACAAGACCGCGAATGCTGTCCTTCAGGTTCTTGGGATGGACGTCAAAAGGGAGGTAGATGAAGTCGAGACCTAATTCTTCAAACGCTGCATTCTGGATCAGCGGTGAAAAAGAGTGCTCGATCGGATGTCCGATGAGTCCTACCACTTTGGTCGTCGGTCGGATCGTGGGCATCACTCTGGTCCACCGTGTGCAAAAACGAAAAAACCTAACGGTTCGGTCGTTAGGTTTCTCCTGGTCGGATAAACTTCCCGCTACTTTTTCTTCAGCAGATTGGCGAACTCTTTAATGGATTTCACGCCGGGGAAATCCTGTTTGAACTGCTTCTTTTTCTCTGAGTCCAGCGTGAACGACGTTTTGAGAGATTCCAGCGCGTCGAGCGTCCTCCGCAGGACAAACAGTACTTTGGCCCGGCTGTAGTAAGCTTCGGCCCACTGCGGATTCAGGGCGATGGACTTGTTGTACGATCGTAGCGCCTGCCGGTAGTAGCCCAGCTCGAACAGGACGTCACCGTAGTCACACCAGGCCTGGTGATTTTTGGGGTCATACTTGAGAACCATGCGGTAGCTGATGAGCGAATCATGAAGCTTGCGTAAGTTGTACTCGACATCAGCCTTTGCATACCAGACCTCCGGGTAGTCGCGGCAAATGCTCAGGGCCGTGTTATAATCGGCGAGTGCTTTCCGGTACTGCCGAAGGGAGTCGTAGCAGCTTCCGCGGCCGAAGTACGATTCATAATGATCCGGGTCGTACTTGATGGTCCGGGTGAAGCATTTGATTGCCTCCTTGTTTTCACCGAGCTCCTCGTAGGCATTTCCCATGTTGTGCCAAGCCGGCACGTCTCTCGGCTCATACCGGAGAGTCTGTTTGTAGCAGTCGATGGCATCGTGGAGGCGTCCCATGCTGGCAAAGGCGTTCCCCTTGTTGTACCAGCCAGCCGGGAAATCCTCCCGAATCGCCAGTACCATCTCGTAGCTCTCAATCGATTTCTGGTGCATGGCCATCCGGTTCAGCGCGATCCCGCGGTTGTACCAAGCGTTGTAGTTGTACGGATCGAGATTCAGATGTTCATCGTAACATCGGAGCGAGTCCTCTAATCGATCGAGGAAGTCATAGCAGAAACCTAGCTCATACCACGCCTCCTTGTGGTTCGGCTTGCCGTCGAGGATGAATTGGAAGATCTTGACAGCCTGGTCATACTGCTCGAGTTTTTCGTAGGCGATTCCTTTGTTGAACAGGGCCTCCTCGTTATTCATGTCGAGTTCGAGGGCGCGGTCGAAGTAGCTGACCGCCTCGGTCATCCGGTTGAGGTTCTCCAGTGTGATGCCCATGTTAACGAGTAATTCTGAGTCGACGGGATCCAGACTCAGCGCGCGCTCGTAGCAGCTCCGCGCATCCTCGTACTGCAGGAGGTTATTGAGGATGATACCCTTCCGTTGCCATGTGTCCGCGCTGTAGGGAATGAAGTCGAGAAGAAGGTTAATGAAATGGAGAGCTTCTTCATACTTCTCGCTCTCGAAGTAGAAATTGACGATTTCCTCAAGAGCCTCGATGTTTGTCGTTCCACTCCCGCCGTTCTTCAAGCCCTCGGTGAGTTTCTTGATCTCGTCGTCGAGATGGCTGCCGCCGTGCTCGAATTCATCCTCGTCGTCAAAATAGGGAGGGTCGACGTTGAAAAGACTCATGGTAGAAGTTGAATCTCCTGAGTAATGGGACAGCTCTCAACGAGAACGGGAGATGGTTGAGTCTTCATATGGGAGAGGAAAATCGACTGAGTATCATCAGTGGCAAATAAAAGAAAAAAGAAGGAACTTGTCAAGTCATAAGAAGCAGAAGAGAGAACAAATTTGATGAGGGAAGGTGAAGAGTGTGAGAGAAGGGGGGTTGTGTTATTGATTTTTTTCTGAAAAGGGTTATATTTAATTGTTTTGAGGGTGGGAACAATCGCTGAGAATATTCGTGATGTCAGGGGTAGGATCGAACAGGCGTGCAATCGAGTCGGTCGAGATCCGCACGACGTCACACTTGTTGCTGTGACCAAGGGGTTCGATGCAACGAAGATCGCAGAGGCTGTCCGACAGGGCGTGCGGGACATCGGGGAAAACTTCGCGCAGGAGGTTCTACAGAAGCGGAAGCAGCTTCCTCATGAGCAAATCCGGTGGCATTTCGTCGGACACGTTCAGACGAACAAAGTCAAGTACATCGCGGATTTTGTTTATCTGATACACTCCGTCGATTCCTTCAAGCTCGCGGAGGAAATCGATAAACGGGCATCGCGGATTGGTCGGAACATCGACCTCCTCGTAGAGGTGAACACAACTGGGGAAGCAACGAAGCACGGCGTTCGGCCTGATGAAGCCGTACCGCTGGTGAGGGAGATTGCACACTTGAGACACGTCCACGCCTGTGGATTAATGACGATGGGCCCCACCCTACCGGATCCGGAACAGTCCCGTTCCTGCTTCAGGATCCTCCGGGAGCTCAACGAGCGCATTCGGGGTGAGGGAATTGAGAACGTCGCCATGACTCACCTCTCGATGGGTATGACAAACGATTTTGAGGTTGGCATCGAAGAGGGGGCAACGCTCGTACGTCTCGGAACAGCCCTCTTCGGTCCCCGACCGAACCGCTGACCAGGGAAAATGCTGTGAAATCAGATTAACGCTATCGGACGAAGAGAGGAGACCTTACAATGAATCTCACACCACTTGATATCAAGAGACAGGAGTTTAAGAAATCTCTTCGTGGCTACGACCCCGTCGAGGTGGATACATTCCTCCAGATGGTTTCCAAGGGAGTGGAAGCAATCCTCACTCATGGTAAGGAGCTGAAGGAAAAGGTGATAGGGTTGGAGACCCAACTTCAGGATTACAAGAACATCGAGAAGACGCTTCAGCAGACATTGTTGCAGGCGCAGGAGACTACGGGCAGGTCGATCGAAAATTCCCGTAAAGAAGCAGAGCTGATTCTTCAGGAGGCGGGAATCAAGGCGACGCAGATCCTCGACAAAGCTCGGATGGACCTGGCGAAGATACAGGAAGACGTCTCAACCCTCAAGGCGAAAAAAGATTCTCTCGTAACGCGACTCAAGGTGCTCCTCAGCTCTGAACTCGAGCTGATCAGAGCCCTGGAGATCGAGGAGGAAGAAATCTTGAAAACCGACTTGTCCCGCGGGACTGGGAAGTCGGCCATCGAAATTGAAGAGATCGTCCGGAACTTGGAGAAGTGACCGCCGCGTGTGCCGCTCGTCCACAACGCGCGGAAGGGATGGACGGTCCCGGACCGTTCGATGATGTATCACAATCCGGAGAAGAAGTAAGACAAGTAGTCGATGACGGAGCTACGGAAGCAGATAAAGGGAGCTGTTGACGTCATCCGTACCAAGACGGCGATGAAACCGAGGATCGGAATCATCCTCGGTACCGGTCTCGGCGGACTGGCGCGCGAGATCAAGAAGGAAACCGTCATCCTGTACGATGCCATTCCTCACTTCCCGGTTTCAACGGTCGAATCCCACCATGGCAAGTTGATCTTTGGGACACTCGCAGGGAAAAAAGTTGTTGCGATGCAGGGCCGCTTCCATTACTATGAAGGGTACACGATGCGGCAGATCACCTTCCCCGTGCGGGTGATGTCCCGCAAAGCCGGACTCGGCGTGGACACGCTCCTGATTTCCAACGCGGCAGGAGGGTTGAACCCGCAGTTTGCTCGCGGCGATGTGATGATCGTATCAGACCATATCAATCTGCTCGGCGACAATCCACTCATCGGTCCGAATGACGCCACGCTGGGACCGCGGTTTCCCGACATGTCGGAGCCGTACAGCAGGAAGCTCATCGCGCTGGCCGAGGCAGTGGCGCTCGACCTCAAGATCCGCGTCCAGCGTGGTGTCTACGTGGCTGTGCCAGGATCCAACCTCGAAACGCGGGCGGAGTACCGTTTCCTCCGTGGTATTGGTGCGGATGCGGTGGGAATGTCGACGGTGCCGGAAAACATCGTCGCAAGCCACATGGGCATTAAGGTGCTGGGAATCTCGATCATCACAGATGAATGTTTTCCAGATTCCCTTAAACCGACATCCGTAGAAGAAATCATTGAGGTCGCAAACAGGGCGGAACCGAAGCTGACGAAGATCATGAAAGAAGTCGTCCGAAGACTGTGAAAACATTGCTGATTGCTGATCGATGATAGAGAAAATTTGGGATGTGCCAGAGGAGAGCGATGATGCAGCCGTTTGGGAAAATGCTCATTCTGTTGGGCGTCGTGCTGTTGGGAGTTGGAATGCTGCTCACCTTTTTTGACAAGATTCCGTTTCTCGGAAAATTGCCGGGTGACATTCACATCAAACGCGAGAATTTCCAGTTCTACTTTCCGATCACGACAAGTGTCGTTATCAGCGTGCTCCTCAGTTTAATCTTTTTGGGGATTTCGTTCTTCAGCAAGAAATGATATGACGATGTTCAAAGAACTGAGCGACAAAATAAAACATCCAGAGCTGGAGAGCGCGGTTCTCCAGTACTGGGACGAGCACAAGATCTTCGAGAAGAGCGTATCGACACGCGCAGGAAGACCAACGTTTACCTTCTACGAGGGCCCGCCGACCGCAAACGGGCAACCGGGTATCCACCACGTCATCAGTCGGACGCTCAAAGACTTAGTGTGTCGGTACAAGACGATGCGCGGGTTCCAGGTTCATCGCAAAGCAGGGTGGGATACCCACGGACTGCCCGTGGAAATCGAGATCGAGCGGACGCTTGGCATTAAACACAAGGATGAAATCGTCCAGTACGGAATTGCGAAGTTCAACGAAGAGTGCAAGAAATCGGTTTGGAAATACAAGAAAGATTGGGAAGAAATGACTCGCCGCATGGGTTATTGGCTTGACCTTTCCAATCCCTATGTGACGATGGAGAATGACTATATCGAGTCCATCTGGTGGGCGTTACAGCGGTACTTCGATGCTGGCATGATCTACAGTGATTACAAGATTCAACCGTACTGTCCGCGGTGCGAGACACCACTTTCATCGCATGAAGTTGCGCAAGGATACGATGACGTGAGGGACCCGTCAGTGTATGTTAAGTTCAGGATTCTCAGAGGTCAAAGTATCAAGCTAGAGAACGGTAAAGAATATCCAATTAAAGATGATAAACACTTCTTTCTCGTTTGGACAACAACGCCGTGGACTCTGATCTCCAATGTTGCGTTGGCAGTCCATCCCGAAGTAGATTATGCGATTGTAGATAAAGACGGAGAGACCTACATTACTTTGCTCGGGCCGCTGCTGGGATTATCGGAAAAGGGATATCATGACCCGCTCTCATCCAAACCAAGGGTGAGACGGACCTGTAAAGGACAAAGTCTTGCTGGATTAGAGTATGAACGCCTTTTCAGTTATCATCCTGTGGAAGAGAAAGCGTTCTATGTTATTGAAGGAGATTTCGTAACCACGGAGGAAGGTACGGGAATCGTTCACATGGCGCCAGCGTACGGCGAGGATGATTACCGGACAGCAAAGCAGTACGGACTACCCATGATCCATCCCGTCAATAAATCCGGTGAGTTCGGAGATGAGGTCAGTGACTTCAAAGGAATGTTTGTGAAGGAGGCAGACGCACAGATCATCTCAAACCTGCAATCGCGCGGGCTGCTCTATAAAAAAGAGACGATTGTCCACAGCTATCCGCACTGCTGGCGATGCGAGACGCCGTTGCTCTACTATGCACGCTCGGCTTGGTACATCCGCACGACAGACTACGCAGACCGGATGATCGCACTGAACAAGCAAATCAACTGGATTCCGTCGGAAGTGGGTGAGGGCCGCTTCGGCAACTGGCTCGCGGAGAACAAAGACTGGGCAGTTTCTCGCGATCGTTTCTGGGGAACGCCGCTTCCCATCTGGGTGTGCGATCAGGGATGCATGCGCTGTGTCGGAAGCGTGGAGGAGATTCGGCGGGAAGGAAAGAACATTCCCGAGCCACTCGATCTGCACAAGCCCTATGTGGACCAGATTACCTTCACCTGCAAGAACTGCGGCGGCGAGATGCGGCGGGTTCCAGAAGTGATCGATGCCTGGTTCGATTCCGGCAGTATGCCGTTCGCGCAATGGCACTACCCATTCGAGAACAAGGATGTGTTCGACAAGCGCTACCCGGCGGACTTCATCGCGGAGGGAATCGACCAGACTCGCGGATGGTTTTACACCCTCCACGCCATCGGGACGTTCCTCTTTGATAGGCCAGCGTACAAGAATGTGTACGTCAACGAGCTGATCTTGGACAAAGAGGGACAGAAGATGTCCAAGTCGAGAGGGAACGTCGTGGACCCGTTCGAGATGCTGGCGCGGTACGGCGCGGATAGCGTCCGCTGGTACCTGGTCGCGAGTAGTCCGCCGTACCGACCGAAGCTGTTCGACGAGGAAGGGTTAGTCGAGGTTCAGCGGAAATTCTTCAGCACGCTGCTCAACACCTATTCGTTCTTTGCCCTGTATGCGAACATCGATCGGTTTGCGTACAGCGAGGCGCGCATCCCGCCGACGGATCGGCCTGAGATTGACCAGTGGATTCTGTCGGCCTTGAACTCGCTCATCCGACGGTACATCGACTGGATGGAGGAGTATGAGTTCACCCGTGCAGCGCGTGCTGTGTCCGATTTCACAGTGGATCAGCTTTCGAATTGGTACGTCCGTCGGAACCGACGTCGGTTCTGGAAGAGCGAGCGGGGGAGAGATAAGCTTGCTGCCTATCAGACACTCTACGAATGTCTCGTCGCAGTCACGAAAATGATGGCCCCGCTTGCCCCATTTTTGGCCGACGAACTCTATTGCAGGTTGAATTCGACGACGAACAAGGAATCGTTCGAATCCGTTCACCTCGCGGAAACACCTGCTGTCGAAGAATCGGCCATCAATCTGGATCTCGAAAAGAGAATGGAAAAAGCACAACAGATTGTGTATATTGTTCGGTCCATGAGAATGAGGTCGAACCTCAAGGTGCGTCAGCCTTTGAAGCGAATCATTTTGCCGGTATCGAGCGAACAGGAGCGCGTCGCCGTGAAGCGCATGGAGGACGTCATCCTCGATGAGATCAACGTCAAGCAGATCGAGTTCGTCAGCGACGATTCGGAAGTCGTCCGCAAGAAGGCAAAGCCGAACTTCAAATCGATAGGACCAAAATTCGGGAAGTTGGCCCAGAAGGTGGCAGAGCAGATTCGATCCTTCACGCCGGGGGAGATCAAGAAGCTCGAACAAGAGGGCACGTTGACAGTATCCGTCAACGGAGAGATGCTGACCATTTCCCGTGAAGACATCGAAACTGTCCATGAAGACATCAAAGGGTGGCTGGTGGAGTCGGGGAATGTGTTGACGATTGCGCTCGACACGGAGTTGACGGAAGAACTGATCAATGAAGGTTTCGCTCGAGAATTTGTCAACCGTGTGCAAAACATGCGAAAGGATGCAGGCTTCGAGGTCACCGACCGTATCAAGATTTCCTATCGGACATCGAAGCGACTGCAGAGAGCACTGCAAGCGATGGCAAGGTACGTGGCTGCGGAGACGCTTGCGGTGGAGCTGAGCGAGAATCTCTCTGCGGTCGTACCCAGCGTGAGGTGTGACGTGAACGGGGAGGAATGTGAGATCAGTATCGAACGCGCATTGAAGTGAACTGGTAAGGATCAATCTGCCGTTACTCTAGGGAGAAAGGAGAGCTGGAGGCATGGTGAAGAAAGTCGCGCCCGGAAGGTCATTGAAGATCAAATCCGCCATCGGAAGAACGCAAGTCAAAAGGAGAAGCACGGTGGGTAAGAGAGCAGCCGCACGACCGAACCCGAAGAACGGATTCAGTCGGAGGGATCTCGAACGTTTCAAGGAGCTGATCGTCGAACGTCGGAGGGAAATCATCGAAGAACTCGGGAATCTGCGCGAGAGCATGATGGACACTACGACCGGAGAGTATGTCAGTGAGAACTCCACCTATTCGCTGCACATGGAACAGGGGACCGACGCGATGGAGCGTGAGAAAACCTTTCTGTTTGCCTCCCGCGAGGGAAAATACCTGAACCAGCTCGACGACGCTCTCAGCCGGATTAACGGTGGAACATACGGACTCTGCAAAGTCTGTGGTGTGACGGTTCCGAAGGAGCGACTGGGAGCAGTCCCCACGGCCCAAACCTGCGCTGAATATAAGAAGACGGGCACGCCGTGTGAGCGTGGGAAAACCGCGTTAGCGAAAAAGTCGTAGGTTCCCAGAGATTGTCCAGAAAAATATGCGAGTCCTCTATTTCACATTCGTCATCATCGTCGCCGATCAGATCGCGAAGCTGCTGGTCAAAGGCGTGCGGATCCCTTGGTTGAACATTCGTTACGAGGGAATGGCACTCGGGACGAGTAAGCCTATTCTCGGTGAGTTCCTGAAGCTGACCTACATCGAGAATGCTGGGATGGTGTTCGGCATCGATTTCGGCGGCAAAGTGTTCTTTTCGGTCTTTTCGGTGATCGCAAGTATCGGAATCCTAGTCTACCTGTTTAAGATTCGAAATGAGTCCTTCCCGGTCCGATTTCCGCTCGCGATGATCCTTGGAGGAGCAACCGGCAATCTCATCGACCGGGTGTTCTACGGTGCCTTCTTTGAGGGCCTGCCGCTTTTCCAGGGGAGAGTAGTCGACTTCATTGACATCGATTTTTTCAACATCGATCTCCTCGGTTATCATCTCTCGCGCTGGCCGGTTTTCAACATTGCAGATGCTTCGATCACGACGGGTGTTTTGCTGCTGCTCGTTTTCCGCCGACGGTACTCTGGCCAGAGAGAACCGGGAACGGTTGCCGCGGCAAACGCTCCAGCTTTTTCCGGCGGTCCCGCCGACCCTGCCGATGAACCGGGCGCGGGGAAGGCAACCTCTCCCTCAGATCCAAACTCCGGTGTGAAGTCCGATAGAATTCCATCCCGGCCTGGGCACCAGTCATAGCCCATCCCCCTCGCGTTGCCCGCTCATGACGCGTGAACTCGACATCATCGTGCCCGTCCACAAGAAGAAAGAGCGTGTCGACAAGTTTCTCGCGCACCAAATCGAGCATACCTCCAGGTCGAAAGTTCAGAAGGCCATTGAGCAAGGACTCGTTCTCGTCGATGGAAAAGTTGTCAAACCGAGCTACGAAGTTTCTCCCGGTGAAAAAATCCATGTGACGATTCCCGCTGCCCCACGACCCCGCGTCGTTCCCGAGCCGATCCCTCTCGACATCATCTTTGAAGATGATTCACTGCTCGTCGTGAATAAACCTGCCGGGATGGTCGTTCATCCCTCCTACGGCAACTTTACTGGAACGCTCGTTCACGCACTTCTGCATCATTCGGCTGAGCTTGCTGTCGTGGGCGACGAGACGCGCCCCGGAATTGTGCATCGTCTGGACAAGGATACATCCGGACTTTTGGTGGTGGCAAAAAACGAGGCGGCTCATCGGTTCCTCTCTGGGCAGTTCTCGGCGCGGACAATCGAACGAGAATACTGGGCAGTCATATGGGGAATCTTGGGTAGTCAGAAGGGGACAATCGAGGCAGAGCTCGGGAGACATCCAAGCGACCGGAAGAAATTTGCCGTCGTAGCGTCGGGAAAACTGGCGGTGACTGAATACGAGGTTCTTGAGCTGTTTGGTTTTCTCTCACTTGTTCGATTGCGCCTCAAGACCGGAAGGACACATCAAGTTCGAGTCCATCTGCATCACATCGGACACCCGGTCTTCGGCGACCCGACTTACGGCGGTCGTCGGATCGCCTGGGGGGGAAGCGGCACGAAGCAAAAGCGTATCGTCCAGGACCTGCTCGCTGTAATGCCTCGTCAAGCCTTGCAAGCAAAAACACTGGGTTTTGTCCATCCTGTCGGTCGAAGGTTCATGAAATTTGATTTGGACCTTCCCAAGGACATGCAGGCGTTGCTCGAGAGAGTCCGGGGCTTGGTGAAAGGAGTTTCCACTTGACTTTGACTTTCGGAGGATCCAAAGAGAGCTTCCCCTCAACGAACGACTCAAACAAGGTCCTCTGTCCTGCCGCCTCGGTGGTGTTTTGCTCAGGAGGGATTAGTAACCGGCGGACACGAGGTCGGAGAGTATCCGACCGAGCATTACCAGATGGAGAACTATATCAGCAAGCTGAGCGAGACTTCGAATCAAGCCCGCAAGATCATCTTGCTTCGGTCGCCATTTTTCTGTACATTTTCAACCGTCGATGAAGAAGAAAAATCTTAAAGGACTGACCCTCGAAGAGCTGGAAGATTTCGCTGAGGAGCTCGGGCAACCGCGTTATCGAGGTTGGCAGATCTTTTCCTGGCTCTATGCAAAAGGTGTCAAGCGATTCGAAGAAATGAGCGACATCAGCAGGAATCTTCGAGGTCGCCTCGCGGAAGTGGCTACGATTTCTCATCTCGATGCTTCGAGCTATGAAACATCTTCAATCGACGGGACGACGAAATTCCTCTTCGCGCTATCGGACGGTTTGAGGATCGAGAGTGTGATCATCCCTCCGGATCCGATCGACAGTATCGGGGCCGACACGGGAAAACGGCTCACGCTCTGTGTTTCGACTCAAGTTGGCTGTCCACTCGATTGCAAGTTCTGCGCGACAGGAGCGATGGGATACACGCGTAACCTCACTCCGGGAGAAATCGTTGACCAAGTCATCGAGGCCCAAAAGCATTCACCGCGGCGAATTACAAACATCGTCTATATGGGAATGGGCGAACCCCTGATGAACTACGAGAACGTCATGAAGTCGATCGAGATTCTGACTCATAGACGCTGTCTGAACATCGGTTCACGCCACATTACCGTATCGACGGCGGGTTGGGCTGTGAATATTCGTCGGATGGCGGATGAGGAACGAAAAGTGAAGCTGGCGGTATCACTCCACACTCTGGACAACGGGCTTCGTGCTCGGTTGATGCCGATTACGCGAAAGTACCCTCTGGACATCCTCCTGGATGCCGTGCGGTACTACTATCAGCGGACGCGGCTTCGACCGACGTTCGAGTACATCCTCTTCCGAGACTTGAACGATACAGATCGAGACCTCGGGCAACTTATTACGCTTGCAAGAAAAATTCCGTGCAAAGTGAACATTATCCCCTTCCACTCGATCGATTTCATGAACCCCTCGGGAGTTGCTGCAACTCTCCGGCCGAGCACCCGCGAACGCATGAGTGCCTTTGTTGACGCCCTGCGGGAAAACCACGTGATGGTGTTCGTCCGAAGCAGCGCCGGCGAAGACATCAATGCTGCCTGCGGCCAGCTGGCTGTCAAAGAGGAGGCCTCGTTCGGAGAGAAGGCGGGGGTAGGGGTTGTGTGAGCATTTTCCGCACTCGGTTTGAACAACTCGCTTGTTGCCTTTCATGGCGTAACGTTCCACTCTTCGCTCAGGTGCTTCTCGTTCAGCTGCTTTTTCTCTCTGCACCTCTCGGTGTGCTGCTCTGCCAATCGAGACTGGATCATGACTTTGATGTACTGCATTATCGACTGAATGTAGCTCTAGACGAAAAACATCGTTCGATTGAAGGAGACGTCACAATCACGTTCATCCCGATGATTGACCAGTTGGATCAGATCAGGCTGCACAGTGTCGACTTGCAAATTCGCCGTGCTGAACTCGAAGGTGGCGAGGCGCTCCGATATCAGAGCGAAGCAGGAGCTCTGATAATTTTGCTTGGACGTGGATATGACCGCTCCGACACTGTTCGACTGAAGGTTACGTACAGAGCAGTGCAGCCGAAAAAAGGCTTGAGTTTTGTCACGACGGAGGTCAATCATTCCGAGGCTTCATCGCAAATCTGGTCTCAGAACTGGGACGAAGACGCCCGATACTGGTATCCCTGCTATGATAAGCCGAACGACAAAGCGACCTTTGAAACCATTATCCGGGTCAACGGTAGCAAGGAAGTCGTGTCCAACGGAGCACTCATTGATGTGAAGGTGGACGCGAAGACGGGAGACGGAATCTACACGTGGCTGCAAGAAAGGCCCATCCACACTGCAGTGCATGCCGTAGCTGCTGGTGATTTTGCTGTCGTGCGGGATTCCGTCGATGGAATCCCGCTGATGTACTACGTCGACCGTCAAGATTCCGCAGTCGTGAAGACAGCGTTCGCCCATACCGGGGACATGATCCAGTTTTTTTCCCCCCACATCGGTTTTCCCTATCCCTGGCAAAAACATGCTCACGTGACACTCGAGAAACTCAGATACGGCGGCATGGAGAATGTGAGCTGTGTCTTCATTCGGGGCGAGGAACTGAAGAAGCTGAGGGACAATCCGGGACACTCGTTAGACGGACTCATCGCTCATGAGCTTGCCCACCAGTGGTGGGGCAATTTGGTGACTTATACCGATTGGTCTCAGCTCTGGCTGAGTGAGGGCTTCGCGACCTATTTTTCCGCTCTTCACACCGAGTATCGGTCCGGCCGTGAAGCATTTCAGAGAGAGATGGACATGATGATGGCACGCTACCTTCAGGAAGATTCGACAAAGTTCCGCCGGCCGCTCGTCTATGCGTTCACGAGGGATGGGGAGGATATGCTGAACCGCCACACCTACGAGAAGGGAGCCCTTGTTGTGCACATGCTCCGGTATATCCTCGGAGACGAGCTGTTCTGGAAAGCGCTGAGCCACTACGTGCGCAAGCACGCATTTGGAAATGCCGATAGCGAAGATCTTCGCGTCGCGATCGAGGAATCGACCGGAGAGGATGTGCGCTGGTTCTTTGATCAATGGGTTTACGGAGCGGGCTATCCCAATTTGAGGGTCGCCTGGATGTGGATCCCCGCTGAGAACGCACTTCGATGTCGAGTCTGGCAGGTGCAGCGGACCCGCCCGAGTCCCCGCGTGGCGGGCGGGCCGAAGCTCTGGCTCCTTTGTTTCGAATGCCGATCGAGGTAGAAGTTGAAACCAAGGATGGAACCCAGAGACATCGGATCCTGATTGACCATCAGCAGCAAGAGTTTCAGATTCCGATTACTTCACAGCCGCTCGAAGTGAGAATTGACCCCGATCGTTGGGTTCTCAAAACCCTGCAGGTGAGGAAGGTTGAGTCGTTCTCTCATTAAGAACGAGCACATCAAGGAAGCCACGAGGTTTGCATGCGAATTATTCTGTTCGGAGCTCCGGGAGTAGGGAAAGGTACCCAGGCGAAAATCTTGTCGGAGAAGTTTCATATCCCACACATTTCCACAGGAGACATTCTCCGTGAGGCGGTCGCAAACGGGACGGAACTCGGCAAGAAGGCCAAAGCACTCGTAGAGACAGGCCAGCTTGTTTCTGACAATATCATGATCGGCATTATACGTGATGTGATCAGCTCTTCCCAGTGCAAGAATGGGTTTATCCTCGACGGTTTCCCGCGAACCCACGCTCAGGCTGAAGGATTGGATCAACTCTTTAAGGAATTGCAGCTGTCGTTGAACAAGGTAATCAACATCGACGTGAAAGAGAATGAAATCATCCGGCGGTTGAGCAGTCGGTGGATGTGCAAGAAGTGTCGGCGGATCTACAGTGAGCTGATCAATTCAGTCTCGGGCAATCGGCGGTGCCCTTTTTGCGCCGGCGAATTATACCAGCGGGACGACGACAAGCCGGAAACCGTCCGACATCGCATCAAAGTGTACATGCAGTTAACTGTGCCGCTTAAGGAGTACTATCGAAGAATAGGTCTTCTGGTCGACGTAAATGGAATGGGGGACGTCAAGACCGTGACCGACCGTATCCTTGCCGTTCTCAACCGCACGCACGTATGAAACTCCTAGACGTTGACGATCCTCAGCTCGTGTATGTCGTTGCACACCGTGGATTTTCAGGAAAAGCACCGGAGAACACTATCGCAGCGTTTAGGATGGCGCTGGAGTTGGGTGTGGACATGCTGGAACTCGACGTGCGACTGTCAAAAGACAATGCCGTCGTCGTGATCCACGACCAGAGGATCGACCGGACCACTAACGGGCGTGGTCAGGTGCAAGACATGACGCTCGAAGAGTTGAAGTCACTCGATGCGGGCTCCTGGTTCGGAAAGAAATTTGCTGGCGAGAGCATTCCCACCCTGCAGGAAGTCTTATCCATCCTGGACGACCGCACCTACGTGAATATCGAGGTAAAGTCCGATACTCCGTCATCCGAGCGGGGGCTCCAATTGGAGACACGGTGTTTGGAGATCATCGCGCGGAATCTCATGGAAAAGCGAGTGTTGTTCTCTTCCTTCGATCACCATATCATCAAACAGATGAAGCAACTTTCACCTGCGACTCCTTTTGGCGTTATCTACAACGTAATGAAAGATTTGGGCAAGACCCCGGCGTGGCTGGCGAGGAGAGCGGGAGCGGAGGCCTTCATTTGTGGCAAGAATCAGATTACGAAGCGCATGGTTCGCAACGCCCATGATCGCAACGTGAAGGTCGGGGTGTACACTATCAATACTGCTCGGGAGGTTGAGAGAATGCTCCGATATCGTGTTGATGCGATAATATCGAATTTCCCGGATGTCGTCCTCCGGGTGCTTGGCCGATAGCCTGACGTGATGTTGGTCACAGGAACTGATGGCGACCGGTGTTATAGTAGGGGGTTCTTGTCGAACCAATATCATAGGAAGATTTTCAGTCTAACAGGACATGCGAGGAGGATTGACTACTATGAAACAGTTTCAAATTGTTTCCGTAGCAGTTTTGATTGCCGGAGTTCTGATATTCACAGCTCCCCATGAACTTCTGGGACAGACCCCGATGGTGGAGGAACAGAATACATTGCAGGACAATCTGGAGATGCTGGCGAAGGATGTTGCGATCGGGTATGTCTCTCCAATCGTAACCGGATTCGGTGCTGACTTGAACGCTGGGTGGTACCATGGGGCACCAAAGGGAACCAAGTTTTCCATTAACTTGGAATTTGGCCTAGTCGGAATGGGCGCCTTCTTCAGCGAAGAGCATAGAACGTTTTCCGCGTCTGGTTCCTTCAATTTCGATAGTACAACTGCTAGTCAACTCATCCCACTCCAATTTCAGGGCACCATCTTTGGCGATTCGCTGGTCCAGCAGCTCATGGACCTTCGTCAGTCTGTCGTGATCTCCGGTCCGACTATAGTAGGATCCGAAACCGAGGAGATCCTCGTTGATTACTCCGGCGGAAATGTGACATTTAAATTACTCTCGGGAGTTGATACGATGATAACCGTGCGAGACACACTACTTTCGACCGGGGTCAGTGGATTGCTTGAAGATATCCCGATCATGCCGCTCGCTGCTCCACAGCTCAGTTTCGGGACCGTCTACGGGACTGCAGTGACAGTACGATATCTTCCTGATATTCAAATCAGCGATGAAATCGGAAAGCTCAAGTATTTTGGTTTCGGGATACAACATAATCCCTCCGTCTGGTTTCCGCTGCCGCTAGTCTTGGATGTCAGCGTTGGTTTCTTTACTCAAAAGTTGACCCTGGGGGATCTTTTCGAGGCCAATGCCAAACACTTCGGCATTCAGGCAAGCAAAACATTCGGACCGGGATTACTCAGCCTTACGCCCTATCTCGGCGTCGGATGGGAGAGCTCCACGATGAGGTTTACCTACACGTTCAGATCGGAAGATGGATCACTCGAGGTGCCGGTCGATTTCGAGTTGGAAGGAGAAAACACCACCCGTTTGACGGCGGGCGTGAGTTTGAGACTTGCGATCTTTAATATCAACGCCGATTACAGCCTCGGAAACACCAAGACTGCGTCTATTGGACTCATGTTCGCAATCTGATCCATTGCCGTTGCGGTGGGTTGATGAAAAGGGTGACCTTTGCCAGTAATCGAGATTTGCCTGCCTGGTTCGGCTCTCCTCACTCCCTTGCTGCCGCTTTGCTGCGCTGCTCCAGCAATCCCCGTTTGAATATATCCCTCTGGTCGTTCGATCTTGCTGGGTCAGTACTGCGTCGGACGGCCGTCTGAACTGCTACTCAAAACTCAGTATAGCGTGTTTGTGGGTGTGAGGGAAGTTCCCTATCTTTTCAGCCGAAGGAACACTGGCAGCTTCCGCGGAAGGAATTTGATGCGGGCACAGGGACTTCATCACTTCTCCCCGGGATCTTCCGCCCACAAGGAACGAGGAACAGCCGTGCTTCGTGATCGGTACAGTGCACAAAAAGTTCTCGTAGTGCTTGTAAGTCTGTCGTTCGTGTTCGGCATTGTCGGATGTGGAACCAGCCCGGAGGAAAAACGTGCTGAGGCTGATCGGCTGTTCCAACAAGCGGTGCACCTGCATGATGAAGGCGCCTATCGAAAATCGGAGGAGCTATTCCTCACCGCCCTACGATTAGACGAAGACATAGAGCGCAGAGGAAGGATCGGCGACGAGTACTACTACCTTGGTCTTCTGCAGATCTTGCGTGGAAGGTATGCCGACGGACTGCGTTTCTACACGAAGGCGCTCCAGCAGTATCGAATGGGGTCCGAGCGCAAGAACGAGGTGGCGATGCTCAACTACATCGCGAGGGTCTTAGTGGATCTCGGCGACGAGAAAACCGCGATCGGGTATCTTGAGGAGGCACTCACGATCGGTGCACTGTTCGATGACCCTTCCAGTCGTGCCCTGGCTCAACTTAATCTCGCAAGAGTTTTCCGGAAGCTGGGAAATTTCGACCAAGCTCTTCAGTCATTTCAGCAAAGTCGAGCACTGTATGTGACACTCCGTGATTCGCTCGGACTTCGAACCACCCTCGAGGAACTCGGCAGGACCTACCTCGAGCTTGGTCGATACGCAGAAGCAGCGAGATCCTTCACCAGGGCCTTGGATTACGTTGTCGGGGACAAGCGCGAACGAAGTCTGTTCCTGACTCGTGTTGGGATCGCCCAGCGGAAAGCGGATGATGTCCGGAGCGCGTTGCGTTCACTCGACGAAGCCCACCGTCTTGCACTCAGCACCGGTGCGTTCGTTGAAGAACGGATTCTCGTGATGGCGAACGTCGGTCACGTTTACTTCGATTCACACTCGTACGAAAAGGCTCGGGAGTTCTATCAGAGTGCACTCAGAGGCGCGCGCAAGGCAGGGAAGAAATCAGAACAGGGCTATCTCCTGCTCCTGCTGAGTGATGTTGAACGAGAAATGCTGAAGAGTAGGAAGTTTGTGGGCTCACTCGAGAAGGCCGTCGACTATGCAACGGAAGCTTCACAGCTCTTCAGTTTCTTACACTTCCGACGCGGTGAGGCTGCCGCGAAGTATCGACTCGGCCTCCTAACGAGCAAGCTGCGTAATCGAGCCTCTGCGGTCCAATTTTTTAAAGAAGCAGTCGAGTTGGAGGAAGACAATTTCATCCTGAAGTGGGACCTGCCGCAGGACCTCCTGTTGGATCCTGGACTGTTCAACGACTACTCGATCTGGTATGACTCCTTCGTGGAGACGCTGCTCAAACTCCAGCGGACCGAGGAAGCCCTTTGGTATCTCGAACGGAAATTGCAGCATCGGTTCCAGCTTCTCTGGAATGAAGTCGGTCCGCGCTTGCGGAAAGCCCAGACCACTGCGGGTTTGGAATCGTTGAGGACGTTGCGGAGACACATCGGGCTCGTTGAGAAAGACTTGGTCGCAGAAAGCGCGAAGCCTAACCGTGAGCAAAATGCTGAACGCATCGAGGAATTGCAGACCCTCTGGACTGCACAAAAAGGATTGTTCTATCAGCGGACGAACGAACTTTCTGCCCAATCGCCCAACCTCGAGTGGCTCGTCAAAACAACCGCCGCCAGCCTCCCCGACATTCAATCCGCGCTGCCCGATAGTACCGCTCTGATCGAGTTTGTTCTCGGTGAAGATGCTGTGTCAATCATACTTGTGACAAGAAACCTCCTTGCTGTTCGTAATTCCCCCGCACGAAAACAACAGATCCTGCGCAGCGTGGCACGGGTGAGAGACCTGATCGGAAAAGGGGAAGAAGATATTGCCGTCGAGTCCTTGATGCGTGACTGCTATCGAACCTTGCTGCAGCCCTTGGAACGGTCCTTCAGCGGACTTCGGCGTCTCATTATCGTCCCGCCCCCTGAACTTGAAGGGTTCCCATTTCACGCGTGTCTTCAGGAGAGGGAAAAAAGGGGTGGGCCGTTCATCGTAGCGAGAATCGGCATACACTACCTCCCGCTTGCGGCGGCCCTTGTCTACAATCGCTCGGTCGCGAGTAGCTTGTCGCGTGTCTTTGCCGTCGGCAATGCGAGCGGTGCGGAATGGGATGTGGAGTACGAATTCAAAGATATGCGGTCTTTTTTTCCGAAGATCTCGCTTATCATGGGTAAGAGGGCGACGCTCGACCATCTCACGGAACTCCGGGGCGATATGCTCCATTTGTCCTCCGAGTTTTCCTACGACGCGCGCAACCCTGAGAATTCTTCGTTCAAGCTGGCGAACGGTGAGTCCCGGGGAACACTCTCCCAGGTATCACTCGCCTCGCTCTCATCGTTGCGTCCGTTTACCCTTGTTGTTTTCTCGAACCAAGACGAACAGCCGTATGGTGTGAACCTCGCCCACGCTCAGCTGATGCTGCTCGGCGGATCGCGCTATGTGATTGCCAATCTCTGGCCGCACGATCGTCGAGCAAGTAAGCGATTTAAGGACCTCCTCTTCACTGCTATGCTCGAGGGATATTCTATTCCAGAGGCATTCCAGCAGGCTCAGGTCTTGCTCAGCCGCAAACGGGAGTTTTCGACGCCGAGGCTGTGGGCACTCTTTTTCCTTTTTGGTGTTTAAGCGAGTATCACCAGGTACCGTGTTGAGTCTTTCAGTTGACAACTGGTCTCATTGAGGAAAGACATTCGTGAAGCAAGTTCTTGCGCTTTTTGTTGCCTTCCTTCTGCTTCCCGCTGCGGCGGACGCCTCTGCAGGTCACGGAAACTCTCGCTCTTCGTCGCTTGATGGCGTGGCGCTCATCAAGAATTCGACGACGGGTTCAGAGTATCTGGCAGGCGTTGTTCTGATCAAGCTGAAGACGTTCGCTGGCACGCTTGGGAAAAGCACCATTGGTGTTGCAGCGCTCGATGCTGCGATGGAGCCCTACGGTGCCCGTCAGGTGCGGCGGATGTTTCCCTATCATCAACCTTTGCAGGATCGCAAGAGGGTAGATTTGTCTCGTTTCGTGATCGTTGAATATTCGAGTCCGGTCGACCCTGTCTCTCTCGCGAAGGAGTTGGGCACAAACCCTGCGGTCGAATACGCGGAACCGAACTACGTGAGCTACATTGAGGGGGTTCCGAACGACTCGCTCTACGGGAACCAGTGGCATCTTCCGAAGATTCAAGCGCCGGAGGCCTGGGATACCACACAGGGGAGTTCTGACATCGTCATCGCAATCGTGGACAGCGGAACGGATTGGAACCATCCGGACCTCAGCGACAATATTTGGAGAAACCCGGACGAAACACCAGACGACGGCATCGATAACGACATGAACGGGTACGTGGATGATGTCGTTGGTTGGGATTTTTCCGGAGCAGATTTCAGAACTCCTGACAACGACCCTTCTCCAGGCAATCCACATGGGACTCACGTCGCCGGCATTGCCTCTGCAGTGACGGACAATGCGCTCGGCGTTGCCGGTGTTGGATTCCAATGCCGCCTGATGCTGGTCAAGACGACGCGCGATGCACCGGAGGAAACTCTAATCCTTTTCGGTTACGAGGGCATCGTGTACGCTGCGGACAATGGTGCTGATGTGATCAACTGCAGTTGGGGGAGTCCCGATTTTTCACAGGTCTCGCGCGATATCATCCAGTACGCAACCGACAAAGGTTCGTTGGTCGTGGGAGCCGCAGGCAACGAGTCCTCCAGCGCGGATCACTACCCTTCCGGCTACCCCCACGCGCTGTCGGTGGCTTCTGTCGGGACGACCGATAAGAAATCCGGCTTCACGAACTTTGGACCCAGCATCGACGTCACTGCCCCCGGCGAAAGCATCTTCAGCACAGTCCCGAACGGAGGATATCAATCCGCTAGATGGAGTGGGACTTCAATGGCAGCACCGATCGCGGCGGGAATTGCGGCCTTGGTGAAAACGATTCATACCGATTGGACCCCGGACCAGATAGGAGAACAGGTGCGGATCTCTGCGGACCGGATCGACGATCTGAACACGAGCTTTCGTCGGCAGCTTGGCTTTGGCCGCGTCAACGCCTTTCGGGCGCTGACGGTTGTCTCTCCGTCGGTGCGGTTAACAGCTTTCTCCGTGGACGATACAGCAGGAGGCAACGGCGACGGGATTATCGATCCAGGAGAGACCATTCATATCACGGTGGAGATGACTAACTACCTTCAGAGCACTACCAACACGTCCCTTGAGTTGACGACGACCAGTTCGCTGCTCACCATTCAGAGTGGATCTGTAACACTAGGTGCTCTCGGTACACTTGAACCCCAGATGAACCTCAACCCATTTGTGGTCACCATCTCGCCGACCGCCGCCCAGAATTCATCAATCACGCTGACGCTTCTCATCAGCGACAACGCATACCAGGATTATGCCTCTTTTCGCCTTCTGGTCAGCCCAACGTTTCGGAGTCACGACATTAATAACATCGTGATGACGGTGACGAGTAAAGGTACACTAGCCTTCGATGATTACCCGAACAATACGCGAGGTGATGGGTTCATCTTTCGAAGCGGTAACAATCTTTTGTTTGAAGCGGCATTCATGGCTGCCACTGGCAGTGATCGTGTGGTCGATGTTGCACGCGATGAAACGGGAAGTGAGCAACGTCCGGACTTCCAGGCATTGCAAACTGTGGCTACGCTCACCCCCGGCACTAGGTCTGACCAGGAAACGTTCTCGTTGTTTTCGGATGAGAATGCAGGCACAAACAAGGTCGGTCTGAAAGTTGGCCTCCAAACTTACGCATACCAGTATCCTCCAGACGACGACTACATCGTGCTCCGGTATGCCCTCCACAATACCAGCAGCACCGTCTTAACGAATCTCTATCATGGTTTGTATTTCGACTGGGACCTTGGTTCTGCATTTGAGAACAGTGCGAGGTACGACAGCGAGAAGGTGCTGGGATACGTGTATGATGTTTCGGCGGGAGGCATTCCGACGCACGTGGGAGCGGCCATCCTCAGTCATCCTTCGCTGGCCCAATTTCGCGCAATCGACAATCCGTCAGAGGATCCAGTCAGCTGGGGTGTATATGATGGATTCACGAAGGAGGAAAAATGGATCGCGCTGAGTTCCGGTGTGAGCGCCACTGCGGTCGATACCACGGATGCATCCTACGTGATCGGCGTCGGACCGCTATCGGTGAACGCCGGCGATAGCGTTGTTGTCTCTTACGCCGTCCTGGCGAGCGACGACCTATCGTCGTTGCGCTCGACCGTGGACGCTGCGAGCGCGAAGTGGAATGTCCTCTTCCCCGAGGGGTCCGGCGGCGCGGCTCCTCCTCTGCCGATTGCTTTCAAACTGTACCAGAACTATCCGAATCCGTTCAATCCTTCCACGGTCATTTCGTACGATCTGCCAGGGGAAAGCCATGTGCGCCTGTCGGTCTACAACATGTTGGGTGAGCTTATCGCCATTCTTGTTGATGGAAAAGAGTCAGCTGGGAGCCAGAGCGTTGAGGTTGAAGCGGAGCAACTAAGTAGCGGTGTCTATTTCTATCGACTGGAGGCGCGTTCGACGGATGGAACCAGGGAGATGTTTCTTCAGACGAGAAAAATGGTGGTAGTGAAGTAGAGGGGACGATGTCTTAGAGAACAGAGACACTCAGGAGCGAGATCGGCTTTTTCTCCCTATACTCTAGTGGGCCGGCCCCTGGTTACATCGGGGGTCTGGCGAGCAAAACCCCTTCACCTTGAGCGTTTGATCTTTACGCTACCGAGACCTGCCTCCACGTTAATCCGCATTCTCCCGTCCGCGGTGTTGTAGTTGTCGCTCACATACTCACCACTTCTTCGCTGAGTGAAACCGCGATCGACGTCGAGCTTTGAGAGCCAGCTTTCTTCGGCGATGATACGCGCACCGACGTCAGGCGGAAGAATCAGCGTCACGATACCGAGCCCTACCTCGATGTTCACGTTCACTTCCTTGCGGAGCTCGCCTCCGAAGTCGAGCGTATACGATCCGATCCCTCCGCTGAAAGAAAGCGTCCGGAAGTTCGCGTTGCCCAGGTTATAGCATTTGAATCTGCCTACACCGGATTCGATCTCCATATGTTCGATGATGCTTCTGTTCGGCTCGTCGAAATGAACCGTGATCATACTCGCTCCGGCTGACATCTTAAACTCCTTGACCGACAGTCCCGTGAGATCGAAGTCTCCCTCTCCAACCCCTAACTCGATATTGAACGCCAGCGGGACGCTATCCGTAAACTTGAGATACCACGCGCCTAACTCCAGCTCCGGCACCTTCCACTCCTTGCCACTTACGGTTTTCTCTATCCCGGACCAATCGCCGGGTTCCATCTCAAGGTGACCGACATTGTCCTCGATGTAGTAGGAGATCTCGACTCCTGGGCCAGAGGGTTTTCCGTCTTGGAAATCGGCGATGAGGATTTTATCGGAAACTCCCTTCGCGATAAACACTTTTCCGAAGGCTGATTCGAGAGAGACGCGAACCTCTTTTTCTTTCGTTTGCTCAATCTCGTGATGGTAGGCTTGTGTTCCAAGGAGGAAGGGTTCCCCGGCGACGGAGGAAGTCGTCGCGAAGAGAAGGGCAACAATCGCGTATGTCTTCGTGTGTTTCATGTTTTGGCCGAGACATCCTCCTCTTCTTAATTACGTTTCTCTCTCAAACTTGTTTCGCGGTGCGGGAAAAGGTCAGTAATCCCTCATTTTCAGACGCAGATAGCGATAGAGCATTTCGCGGGCTCGGAAGATGTGTGCTTTGACGGTCCCTATAGGCAATTTCAGGATCTCGGCAATTTCCTCATAATGTTTCTCGTGGTGGTGGCGAAGGATGATCACTTGACGGTACTTCTCCGGAAGACTCTTGATCGCTTCCTCGATCAGTTCTTTGCGCTGGTGGGCGATGATCGCCCTGTCCGGCTCGCAGCTGGTATCCGGAACTTCGAACGTAACCTCTCCGTCCTTCGACTCGATTGGTCTGTTGAGGGAAAAGGTTGCGAGCTTCCTCTTCCGGATGTAGTCGATGCAGTTGTTGGTGGCAATCTTGTAGAGCCAGGTGGAGAAAGCGTACTCTTCGTTGAAGCTCCGCAGCGAAGCAAAAGCTTTGATGAAAGCCTCTTGTGTCAGGTCTTCTACATCCTCTTTGTTCCTCACCATTCGGTAAATAAGGTTGTAGATTGCATCATGGTATTTCCTCATCAGCTTATCGTACGCATCGTGATGTCCGGCGAGAGCTTCTCGAATGGTGGATGAATCTTGGCGGCGGGAATGGATTCTTGTTTGAGGTTTCTTGTCCTTTTTCTTGCGATGGGGAACTCTATGTGCAGCCCGCTTCTTCATCGAAAAAAGTTCGACAGCTCACACGCCGCAGGCAAAGTAGGGAAAAATTGCTAGAGTATCAAGATGGTTGCAAAAGAACGCGAAAATCTGTATTTTTAATGAACAGCACGATTCACACAGAGCGTTTGCATGCTCATCACCTTCGAAGGTCTTGACTTCTCCGGCAAAAGTACGCAGGCCAACCTCCTCGTTCAACGTCTGGAACAAAAAGGCCATGCGGTGGTGTTCCTCCGAGAGCCGGGGGGAACGAAGATCTCGGAGCGGATTCGAAGTATTCTCCTCGACCGAGACCATGCGGCTATGGATCAAATCACCGAGCTGCTCTTGTTCTCCGCCAGTCGAGCGCAATTGGTGTCTGAGGTCATCCTGCCGACGCTCAAAAAAGGCGGAGTCGTCATCTGCGACCGTTTCGCCGATTCCACCGTCGCGTATCAGAGCTGGGGACGAGGGTTAAACAGGGATGCCGTGAAATCAATCAATGCGGTCGCGACGTTCGGTTTGGTCCCGGACCTGACGTTTCTCCTCGACCTTACGCTCGAGGATGTGTGGAATCGGATGAAGCAGGCAGGTGTGGGGAGAGACCGGTTGGAGCGTTCAGGTCAGAAATTCTACGAGCGCGTCCGAGAAGGGTATCTTGACGCAGCGAGGACGGAACCGGCCCGATTCGTGGTGCTGGACGGCTCGCTGCCGGTTGAACAAATTCATGAGCAAGTCTGCAAGGTAATAGTGGAGCGCACGCCGTCGATTCAACAACAGATATAAAGAGATCGGAGGAATGTCATCCATGGGGAAGAAGGTTCCTATAACGAAGACGGTTCTGTTCGTCCTGGCAGTGGTTTTCTTCGCCGGCACGGTCGCGGGATTCATGCTGATCCCAGATTCAGAATTCTTCTTCAAAATCAACAAGAGCATCGACATCTTCGGTCGAGTGTACAAGGAGGTCGCTTCGAACTACGTGGATACGGTAGACCCGGAGACGTTCATGCGTGCGGGCATCGACGGGATGCTGGAAGCTCTCGACCCGTACACGGTTTTCATTGATGAGAAGGAAAGCGAAGAGGTGGAGCTGATCACGACCGGCAAGTACGGCGGCATCGGCGTCACGATCGGGATGCGGGATGGCTTTATCACGGTGATTTCCGTCATGAAAGGATACTCCGCAGAAAAGCAGGGGCTGGAGGTCGGCGACCGGATCATCGAGATCGGTGGGAAATCGACCACCGGGATAAAACCGCTGGACGTTCGGTTTCTGGTTCGTGGAACTCCCGGCACTGAAGTGCGCATGAAAATCGACCGGGAAGGGGAGGCACTGCCGCTCGAGTTTGTGCTGATCCGCGAGGAAATACAGGTGAAGAATATCTCCTACAGCGACTACTTGAGAGATGGAATTGCCTATATCAAGTTCGATCGGTTCTCCCGTCGCGCGGGAGACGAGCTACGGATGGCCATTAAACGCCTGAAGTTGACGGGCACGATCCGTGGCGTCATCCTTGACCTCCGTGATAACCCCGGTGGCCTCCTCGACGTGGCGGTCGATGTGGTAGACAAGTTTGTTCCAAAGGGAAACCTCGTCGTGAGTACACGGGGTCGCACTCCTGATTCGGAGAAGTCGTACCACGCGAGCGAAGAACCGATGTTAGGGGACGTTCCCTTGGTGGTGCTTGTCAACCGGAAAAGCGCGAGCGCTAGCGAAATCGTTGCTGGCGCCGTGCAGGACTTGGACCGCGGGCTCATCGTCGGGACGCGGACGTTCGGAAAAGGACTCGTCCAAACGATCACTCCACTTGGCTACAACACACAATTGAAGATCACCACTGCAAAGTATTATACGCCGAGTGGTCGATCAATCCAAGAGATCGACTACTTCCACAAAAACGACGGCGGCGTGTTTCTTCCCATCCCGGATACCCTGAAGAACACGTACAAAACGAAGAATGGTCGGTCAGTGTATGAGGCCGGTGGGATCATGCCGGATACAGTGGTGGAGGAGCAGCGGCGCAGCAAACTCTACGAAGCGCTCCTCCGCAAAGCGATGTTCTTCAAGTTTGCAACCCACTATTACTCCTCCCATCGGGAGATGCCCGAGGAGTTCGCAATCACCGACGACATTCTGCGCGAGTTTCGAAAGTACGTCGACGACCATCAGTTTACCTACCAGGATGGATTAGAAGTCAAACTCACGGATTTGAAAAAACTGCTCCTGGACTCCAAGTATAGTACTGCGATCGAACAAGGGATTGAAGACCTCTCTAAACAGATCGAAGTAGAAAAACTTCATGCCTTCGAACGATCCAGGGAGGAGATTCTTCGAGGGCTGGAAGCCGAGATCATAGCTCGCTACCAGGGACAAGAAGCGCGCCTCAGATCAACCTTCTCGTACGATCAAGGCCTCCAGACAGCGCTCTACCTCCTCGAGCACCCCGTGCACTATCAACGGTATCTCCGCCCGAGCTAAAGATTTCTGCCGAAGGCATGGCCGAAGTCCCCACCCGCGAAGCGGTCACTTCGTGAGAAGTGGCCCCGAAGGGGACTTCGTCCTTCGGCCCTCGGGGTTTTGCCATGAGAGACACGAAAAACAAAAGGGACCGCTCAAGGTCCCTTTTCGCATTTCTGCCTCTTTAGGAGATTTGGCATCCGCATGTCCATCGACACAGGGCGTCGCGACATTCCCTGCCAGTTACCCATTGAAGCGATGCTGTTGAGCGGCATCGGTGGGTAGATTGGGATCGTGTTCGGTGTGACGAGTTCCGGCTCAATCTCACAGGTTGCGGGCTGCCCGACGCTTGTCTCTCCCGGCAGTATCTCGCTCGTCTTTGCATTTTCCGCTACGGATTTTTTTTCGGTTTCTACTCAGCCCAGAAAGCTGCTCACCTGAATCCGGTCGATGCCCTACGATACGAATAGCAGCTCTTATCGTACTGTGAAATTTGATATGACCTGGTGTTCATGCCTGGACGCGTGGAAGCGTGTGGAGATACTTATTTCGAAGGGACAGGTCGGTAGTCGATGTCCAGCAGTTTGGCCTGGATGAGCAGGAGAACACGGTTGAAGTCGCCGCGCTCGTGAACGAAATCCACGTGGTCGGAAGGAATCACCAAGAGGGGTCCGAGCTTATACCGCTTGATCCAATCGTGGTAGTGTTTGTCGAGTTGTTCGATGTATTCCCGCTTGATACTCTGCTCAAACTCTCTCCCTCGTTTTGTGATCTGCCCCATCAGCGTGTCGATGCGTGCGTCGAGAAAAATCAGTAAATCCGGGGGCCTCAGGAACTCCGACATGACCTGGAACAGAGCACGATAGTTTTCGTAGTCGCGCTCGTCCATCTGACCGATTTCGTGCAGGTTGCGCGCGAAGATCTCTGCGTCCTCGTAGATCGAGCGGTCCTGGATGACCGATTCGCCTCCCTCGATGATTTTCTTGTGGTCCTGAAAGCGCTTGGAGAGAAAGTAGACCTGGAGGTGGAACGACCACCGTTTCATGTCGCGGTAGAAGTCGGGGAGGTACGGGTTGTCATCCACTGACTCGAAGAAGGCACGCCAGCCGTAGTGCTCGCTCAAGAGTTGGGTGAGCGCTGATTTTCCCGAGCCGATGTTGCCGGCCACGGCGGCGAAGATTTTGTTGGTGGGTTGCACAGGATGGTTGAGAAAATTTCATACCAATATAGAACGATTTCCTCCGAAATTCAAGAATGGAACGATCAGGCACTCGAACGACTGGAATCAAGAAGTTTGACTTTACAGGAAAGTTTTCGGTAATTTTCTCGGTTTTCGTTCTCAAACAATCAGCGGCGACCGAATTCGTTGGACAGATTCATCATTCACGGCGGCAAGAAACTGAACGGCGTGGTGACTGTGAGCGGCGCCAAGAACGCTACGCTTGCGCTCATGCCAGCCACGCTGCTTGCGGGTGGAAAGTACGAGCTGAGGAACACCGCAGACCTGCGCGACATCACGACGATGCAGCGCTTGCTGCAGACGATGGGCGTCGAGTTCAAACGAGACAATCACACGCTCACCCTCAACACGACCCGGGTCAACAAATTTGAAGCACCCTATGAGCACGTCAAGAAAATGCGTGCTTCGATCTATGTCCTCGGTCCTCTGGTGGCCCGGTACGGCTACGCGAAAGTCTCCATGCCGGGCGGCTGTGCCTGGGGACCACGACCGGTCAACCTCCATATCGATGGCATGAAGAAACTCGGCGCCGATGTACAACTGGAGGCCGGATACATCATCGCTCGAGCGAAACGCCTCAAGGCGGCACGGGTCGCTTTCGACGTGTCAAGCGTGGGAGCAACCGGCAACGTCATGATGGCAGCGGTGCTTGCCAAAGGGACCACCCTCATCCAGAACGCGGCGATGGAGCCTGAGATCGTCCAGCTGGCGGAGTTTCTTGTGAACATGGGCGCGAAGATCGCAGGGATCGGAACGAACCGGCTCGAGATCGAAGGTATCAATGCGCTCCATGCGACTGACATCGAAACCATCCCGGACCGGATCGAGGCCGGGACCTTCCTGATCACAGGTGCGATGGTTGGCGGGGAAATCCGAGTCGCGCGATGCAAACCGAACCACCTGAGCGCGCTGCTCGCAAAGCTGAAGGACGCCGGCGCACAGATCTCGGTCGGCGAGGATTGCGTGGAAGTTCAAGCAGCGGAGGATATCAAACCCGTCGATGTCACGACTGCGGTCTATCCTGGCTTCCCGACCGATATGCAAGCACAGTGGATTGCCCTGATGAGTTGCTCCACAGGAGCTGCCGTGGTAACAGAGACAATTTACTATGACCGCTTCAGGCATGTGTTCGAACTTAACCGTCTCGGCGCGAACATCGAACTCAGCAAGAACGTTGCAGTGGTACGGGGAGTCAAGAAACTGACCGCTGCGAAGGTGATGTCTACCGATCTGCGCGCTTCGGCTTCACTCATCCTTGCTGGATTGGTGGCAGCGGGAACCACCGAGGTACTGCGCGTCTACCACATAGACCGGGGCTATGAAAAGATCGAGAAAAAGCTCCAGCTCCTAGGCGCGGACATCCAGCGCGTGTCAGGGGAAGAATTCTGATCCCGATATTAATCCTCCCGTCGCTGAACATCGGCGACCTGATCCGAAGCAAGCCTATCCTCATAGCTTCTCTTTTCCTCACTCTCTGCGCCCTGATCCTCTCTCAAATGTCCCTCTTCAACTATCTCGGCTACGAGTTCTCGGCTGTACTTGGTCTGTTTGCTGGAATAGCGATCGGGCTCAGCACGATTGCGCTCGCCCGCGTACATCTGAGCCTTGAACCTCGAATTGCGCCATCTCAATTTCAAGATTTGTTTCGGGGTATTACTGTTGTGAGTCTTCTCACTCTCGCCGCGCCCCTGGTGATTATCTCGGTCAACGCTCTGTTCGTGAAGAATTGCTCCGTTGTCGAGGGACTGGGCTTCTTTCTCCTCATTCCAGTCGTGAGTGTGTTCTATGCGGTTGCGCTCGGAAATTTCTGCGCGGTGATATTTCGACAATCGTATCTCTGGTTTATCTTGATCACTTTCGTCACGCTTCTTCATCCCATCTATCTCGGCTACTTCAGTCCGACCCTCTTTTCATATAACGTGCTCTACGGGTATTTTCCCGGTTTCAGCTACGATGAAACGCTGACAGTGTTCTGGTCACTCGTGGTCGTTCGTCTCGCGACCCTCGTCTTAGCGGCCGTCTTCTTCATGGTATCGATGACAGTCGTGCAATATGCCCAGTCCGATGCATCCTTTCTGAACAGGTTCCTCTCCCTGAAGCATCTTTTCCGCGACGGTGTGCGCTCAGGGTTCCTCTTGGTCAGCTTTGTTCTCCTCGCGTTCTTGATTGTGGAGCGAGAGGAATTGCGGCTCGAGACATCACACGGCTTCATCCAGAAAAAGCTTGGGTCGCTGCGGCAGACCCGCCACTTCCGGATCTACTACGACCGACAGTCGGTCGATGAGAATCGCATTACCTGGATTGCCGCGGAGCACGAGTTTCGGCTGCAGCAGGTCGCTCGCGCGCTCAACGTCCGTGTACCCGAAAAGATCGATTCCTACCTCTACTCTACCGCGGAACTCAAACGAAATCTCATCGGGAGCGGGACAACGAACATCACAAAGCCGTGGCTCCGCGAGATGCACCTCAATGCAGAGTCAGTGGAGCAAGTCCTTAAGCACGAGCTCGTGCACGTCCTCGCGGCTAATTTCGGGATTCCGCTTGCGGGATTGAGCGTGAGTCCGGGATTGATGGAAGGCATAGCTATGGCCGTCGAGTGGAATTGGGGCAATCGAACTCTCCATGAGTATGCTGCCGGGATGTTCAAATTTGGGGTTGTGTCCGACGTATCGAGGGTTGAGTCGATCCTGACCTTCGGCGGCTTCGTTCGGAGTCCTTCGACAACGAGCTATGTACTTGCCGGCTCATTCATCCGCTACTTGATCGGTCGGTACGGCATCGAAAAGTTAAAGCGAGCATACGCATGGGCAAACCTGATGGAGGTGTACGGGCGCACGCAGCGGGAACTTCTCCGGGAGTGGAAACAGTTCCTCACGCGTATCGAGGTTCAGGATGATTCGGACGCTGCGATTCGGTACCTGTTCCTCCGTCCTTCCATCTTTCAGAAGGTGTGCGCTCGCGTTCTCGCAAACATCAGTCGCGAAGCCTGGTTGTACTTCCGGAAAAAGGATTACGAAAAGGCGAT
>JAZGDE010000104.1:0-3821 GCA_036477295.1 Bacteroidota bacterium
GCAAGGTGTTTCATTCCGATTCATTGGGGAACGTACAATCTTTCGGATGAACCGTTCCTCGAACCACCACATCGGGTCGAGGACGAAGCAGCCCGCCTAAATCTTCCGCGCGATAATTTCTGGATGATGAAACACGGAGAAACGAGATTCTGGTGATTCTCTCTCGCGGTGCGGAATCTCCTGTTCGAACGTTGTACTTGCTTTTCCCTTCATATTTTCCTACCATCTTCACGTTCCTCCGGATACGAGCTGATCTTTCCTCTTCTCAATCGACGTTTTTCTAGAGAGAATCTCCATGCGAAGGCGCCTGGTGCTGAGCGTGTTGATCTGTTTAACCCAGACTTGGAGTAGCGCGCAGGAAAAGGTTTTCACTACGGAAGACGGAGTACAGTTCAAAGTTGAAGTCGTTCTGTCGAATCTCGAAATTCCCTGGTCACTGATATTCGGACCGAACGGCGACCTCTACTTCACGGAGCGCCCAGGCCGTCTCCAGGTTCTTCGCGTTGGATCGACCCAGCCCACGTTGATTGCGCACCTCGACGAGGTGGTGCATCGAGGTGAAGGCGGATTGATGGGACTGGCGTTCCACCCGGATTTTTCTCGTGACAGCCTTTTGTACCTCAGCTACACGTACCGAATCCGTGAAGGCCTGGCAAACCGGGTGATGCGCTACCGACTGCAAAACGCGAAGCTCACGCAGCAGACCGTGATAGTTGACGAGCTTCCCGGAGCACGATTCCACAACGGCTGCCGGATACGATTCGGACCGGACGGTAAGCTTTACATTACGACGGGGGAAGCAACGGATCGGCAGATTGCTCAGGATCTGAGCTCGCTCGGCGGAAAAATTCTCCGCGTCAATGAAGACGGCAGCATACCGATGGATAACCCCTTTCGGAATTCAGCCGTGTTTGCATACGGAGTCCGGAATCCGCAGGGCATCGACTGGCATCCGCGCAGCGGCTTACTGTTCGAGACGGAGCACGGTCCTTCCGGATTTGATGGTCCTGGCGGTGGTGATGAGGTGAATATCGTGGAAGCGGGCAAAAACTACGGGTGGCCCTTAATTCACCATCGCCAAACACGTGAGGGGATGGTGAGTCCACTGCTCGAGTACACGCCTGCAGTAGCGCCGGCGGGCGGATCGTTCTACAGGGGTGATCTCTTCCCAAAGTTCAAGGAGAACTACTTCTTCGGTGCGTTGCGTGGCCAGCACATTCACAGAGTCATACTGGACCCAAAACATCCACGGAAGGTGGTAAGCACGGAACGGCTGCTCAAGCGTGAATTTCGAAGAATACGGGATGTCGTCGAAGCCCCCGATGGATCGATCTATTTCTGCACGAGCAATCGCGATGGCCGCGAAAGACCCTTCGAGGACGACGATCGCATACTGAGAATCGTTCCGGTTCGTTAGGTCGTTTTAGATGCACCCCTTTCTTGCAGTTTTACGAGAAGATTTATACGTTTTTTTCGCGTTCCATTCTGTTTCACGTCGTTGATAGGTCCATTTTTCCTTGGAGGCTATATGAGATTCCTACCACGAGATGAGGATTTTTTCATCCTCTTCCTGCGCCAGGCTGACGTTCTCGTCCGCAGCGCGGTGCTTTTTAGGGAAACGATCGAACACTTTAACCGGAAGGCGCAGTATGCCGAAAAATTCCGTGAACTGGAACACGAAGGGGATGCAATTGCCCATGAAATCATCGAAAAGCTGAACCGCACATTTGTGACTCCGCTCGACCGTGAAGACATCCACACGCTTGCGCATCGCGTCGATGATGTGATTGACATGGTCGATGGGGCAGTGGGCAAGACCTTGCTGTATGACATCAGGAAGCCGACCAAGGAGATGAAGGAGCTGAGTAAAATTATCTCGGCGGCCACGGCTGAACTTCAGCAAGCCATTGCATTGCTAGGAAAACCGAAAAGGCGGAAGGAGTTGCTCGACCATCTCATCGAGGTCAATCGACTAGAAAACGAAGGAGACTTAGTCACGCGGGAGGGGATGTATAAGATCGTCAGAGGCAGGAAGAACATGTTTGATTTGATTCGATGGACCGAAGTGTACGATTCGCTCGAACGGGCCATCGATCGGTGTGAGGACGTGGCGAACATCCTGGAAGGGATTGTCCTCAAGAGCACTTAGTAAGTCGCACCTCCTTCGAGTTCCCGCCGACACCACGAGAGATCGTTCCGAATGGATTCCTTTACCCCTATTATCATTATCATCGTACTTGCTTGGGTCTACGACTTCGTCAACGGTATGAACGACTGCGCGAACGCGATTGCGACGACGGTCTCGACGCGTGCGCTCAGTCCCCGGCAGGCTGTTTTTCTTGCATTTGTGTTCAATGTACTCGGCGCATTTATTACGACAGAGGTCGCAAAGACCATCGGTAAGGGCATCGTCGACCCCTCGTTCATGAATTTTCCCATTATCGTATCGTCCCTTATCGGTGCGATTGTGTGGGCAGCGTTTTGCACTCATTACGGCATTCCGATCAGTATCACCCACTCGCTCGTCGGGGGTCTGATGGGGGCGGGCGTCGCGGCGGAGGGCATCGGGGTTCTGCAATCGGCAGGAGTCCGAAAAATTTTCATCGCAATGATTGTTTCTCCGTTTGCAGGCTTTGCCGTAGGGTTTCTCCTCCTCGCTGCCATCTTCTGGTTGTGGCGGAGAGCACGTCCGGATGTGGCCAGCACTTTTTTTCGTCGGTTCCAAGTAGTTTCTGCAGCCTTCATGGCGCTTTCGCACGGCGCCAATGACACCCAGAATGCGATGGGGATAATTACGGCTGCACTGCTTGCGGGTGGAATTATCCAGAGCTTCGAGGTGCCCGTGTGGGTCGTGCTTGGGTCGGGGCTCTTCATGGGGCTTGGTACCTACGTCGGAGGATGGAAGGTGATAAAGACGCTGGGCATGAAGATGGTGAAGCTCCGATCCGTTCATGGATTCAGTGCGGAGACCGCATCAGCTCTTGTTATCATCGGTAACACATTGGTTGGGGCTCCGATCAGCACCACTCATGTTATCTCCAGCGCGATCATGGGCGTTGGTTCCACGGAAAAGCTCTCGAGCGTGAAGTGGGGTCTTGCCGGACATATCGTGCTCACGTGGATTCTGACGATACCGGGTGCAGCGATGGTTGCAGTCATCGCTTACACACTGCTCGGTCTTACGCTTTAAAGGCCACGCAATGAGGATTGCAGTCATTCAGACGAACCCGACGTTCGGAAACGCTCAGCGGAACATTGACGATGCTCTCAAGTCTATGGAGCCTCTCGACGCGGACCTGTTCGTGCTGCCGGAGCTGTTCAACACGGGCTACAACTTTGTCACCAGGGAAGAGGTACGGTCGCTGGCGGAGCTCGCCGACGGTGGCAAAGCGTTCGAACACGTGGCGGATTTTTCGCGTGCGCACTCCTGCTTCGTCGTGTATGGATTTGCTGAACAAGCGGGCGGAAAACTCTACAATTCCTCCGCCCTCGTCGGACACGGGCTGATGGTCGGCGTCTATCGGAAGGTTCATCTTTACTATCGCGAGAAACTCTTTTTCGACGGCGGGGACCTCGGGTTTCAGGTTTTTGATACGCCTCTGGGTCGAATCGGCATGATGATCTGTTTTGACTGGTTCTTTCCTGAAAGCGCACGAACGTTGGCTCTCAAAGGAGCGCAGGTCATTGCGCATCCGGCCAATTTGGTACTCCCGTACTGTCAGGATGCGATGGTCACGCGATGTCTGGAGAATCGCGTCTATGCAGCAACGGCTAACCGTGTTGGGAAGGAGGACCGCGGGGGTCATTCGTTTACGTATACC
>JAZGDE010000105.1:0-6396 GCA_036477295.1 Bacteroidota bacterium
TTGCAGTGGCTGTTGCAACCCTGCTTCAGGAACCCAGAACGATGGCCCTTACGGAGGCAACAGCCAAGGTTTTTTCCCTTATCCTCGCTGTTATGACGTAGTCCGCGAGCACCGAGATCGGTAGAAGATACACCTGCTTTCCTGCAACACGATAGGTCATAGGTGACATGCATTCCGTCCCGCAGCTCAATGGTTCGGTAAAGATTATTCCGATAGACACATCATCTCCTTCACAGAGATATTTGGTACAGGTTGACGGTGAGAGGGAGTTCGAAATTTCGGAGACACTTCATGACGTCATCGCGTTGATCGATGGTGTCCGGACCACGGGTGAGATCGCAGCCGAGTTTGCACGACAAACAGGTAAACTATGCAATAAGTCCGACGTCGAGAAAATCATTGATACCTACCTTGTTCCTTACAACATAATCGCGAACCAAAACAACAAGAATTGGGAACCGCAACAAGCTTCATACCTCTCAGCAAGAATTCGACTTATTTCGAAAGAAGCTCTCCGCCCTGTTACGAGTGTTTCGAAATTGCTCTTTGTGCCTTGGATTTTTTTCCCCACGCTGGGCGCTCTGCTGGTTTTTCATTTCTATCTGTACGGCTTCGTTGACAAACCTGCTCTTTCTCTCACGTCCATTACTGTTTCGGAGGGTGTAGTTATTTACTGTTTATTACTGTTTGCGATATTACTTCATGAGTTAGGGCATGCTTCAGCCTGTCGCTATCAGGGCGCAAACCCTGGGGAGATTGGTTTTGGCTTGTATCTCTACTTCCCTGTATTCTATTCGGACGTTACCGACGTCTGGAGGTTGAGACGTACTCAGCGGGCCGTTGTGGATCTAGGTGGAATATATTTTCAACTGCTGTGTGTTCCACTCTTGTTGTGGCTATACCTCACGGTGGAACATCGTTTGTTCATATACACGATATACTTATTGAACTTTTCAGTTGTAACCTCGCTCAACCCATTTCTTAGGTTCGATGGGTATTGGTTGATCTCTGATATAGCTGGTATTCCGAATCTTAGAAAACGTTCACGGGAAGCGCTCTCGTACCTATTCCAAAAGTTCACCAAAGGTCATCCTGCACCACCTTCGCCTGCTTTGGGCGTCCATCCAACAGCAACATACAGTCTTTTGTGCTATTCCATTCTCAGTAATCTTTTTTTTGTCTTCTTCGCTTTCTACGTTCTTATTTTGTCAGCCGAACTTCTCAGTACATATCCTTCCATGTTGGTGGAGTTCATTACGAACGTTCAGAATGACCTTTTTGCGTTAAACATCTCGCCAATACTACAAGAGCTTAATGCAATCATCCCGCCAACGTTGATGATCCTTGCCCTCGGATTTATGGCATACAGGGGTGTAAGATTCGCTCTCAGATTTATCCGTCGGCCTTTGACCCAGGATGGACATACAAGTCGAATGCATGCGGAATAGGAATCACCAGAGCAATAGATATTTGCCAGCCGGGCTGTTCGCTAGCTAGTCCCGGACTTCTTCATCTGTTGCCACAGTATGGAGTTGCATCAAGCCAGAACCGTGCTGATGTCGAAAATTCCGCCCGCCTATTGGCCCCAGTAAAATGTTCCCACTTTGGTTTGCCATCCATATGGACAATTACTAGCTCCTAAAGAATGAGACCTGCTTTCACTGAGGCATAGTACGGTTTAAACGTAGAATTCTCAGAGGACTCTGGATTGTAGTGTGAAGATCATCCTTCCAAGCCATGGCTCTAACGTGGAGAGTCACGTCATCGATCTTCCCTGCCACCATTGAAGTTTCTGAATTGAGCTTGAAGCCTCACCTCCGGTGTGCGGATCAGCGGAAAAGTTATAATCGCTTGCAGAAAGGTTGACCGCAACTTTCGAGGCCTTGACCTAGAGTACTTTCAGAAGAAGTTTACCATTCCGACTGCTGCCATCGCCCGGTGCATTGCCTGACTATTCAGTCTCCCAACTATACCCGAAACAAGACACGTCAGATCTGACATCCCTGTTCCGTGATTGACGCGGCTCCGTATTTCGGCGTTGATTTTGCACCGAAAAGGAACTATACTGTATGCGTGTGGGTTACAATGTAAGAATCATGAGAATTATTGTACCGAAGGCATCCACTCACGGAGTGTCACGAAGTGACCGCTTCGCGGGCGGCTTCGCCGTTGACCATCGGGAGCCCGAAGAGGATGAAATCGAAGCATTTGTTATTACTTCTTGGCTTGAGTTTCAACGTCTTTCTTGTTGAGTCATCCTACCCTCGATCATTTCTGGCAAATTCAACAATACGCGGCCAATCCCTCGCCACAAGCCCGGCAACACCTCCGCCGTCGTTGAGTCCTGTTCTCCCTCAGCAAGGCGATACGACGTTTCTGAGAAATGCTTGGGGCGTTGATCTACTGATTTCCTCCGGGGGGTTTGGATTGGGGGGGTTCTATCGGAGGCAGCTCTCCGAGACAATTTACGGATTCGCCAGCTTTTCGATTTCCGAAGCAAAGGACGACCGTGAGATCGAGTTTGTTGATCCTTTCACTTTCCAGAAGTTTACACCAGGGAAGATCAACCGGTTCTTGGTTCTACCGCTCCTATTCGGAGCCCAGTACCGATTGTTTCGAGATGCGATTCTGGAAAATTTTCGCCCGTACCTCACCGCAGCCATGGGACCCAGTATAGTGTATGCATCACCGTACGTCGAGAGAGAAGAAATTTCTCCCGGGGTCACCCGAACACGGCAAATAGACTTCTTCAAAGCCCTCGGAAGGGGTCAGGCACATTACACCGTGGGAGGCTATGTCGGGATCGGTGCATTCTTTGGATTTGAAAGGAAAAGCCTGGTCGGGATTAACTTGCGATACTACTTTGTGCCCATTCAGGGAGGAATCGAGAGTCTTGAGGACGTGAAGAAGAAGGACTTTGGCGGATTCTTCATCACACTGAACTTCGGGACTCAATACTGACCGTTGAAAACCAGCGACCACACGACGGCGTTTTGATCCTCCCTCACTAAAACAACAAAGCACCATAGCGCTCCCACAGATCCTCCCCCGAGTCTGTGGATGAGACACCACGGTGCTTTGTTAGTAACCTACTGCGAATATACGTTTCCCCTGAGCCGAAGACCGTGACGCCTATCACATCCCGGAGTTCGCAAGTTTAGGTAGGACAAGGGAATCTAGTTTGGAAGGTAGCGGCGGAGAAATTTCCCGGTGTAGGATTCTGGATGTTTGGCGATCTCCTCCGGTGTGCCCACCGCAACGATGTCTCCTCCTGCATCTCCCCCTTCAGGACCCAGGTCGATGATATGGTCGGCGCACTTAATCACGTCCATATTATGCTCGATGATTACTACGGAGTGACCGGCATCAATCAGCGCTTCGAAGCATTTGAGGAGCTTTGAGATGTCGTCGAAATGGAGTCCCGTGGTCGGCTCATCGAAAACGAAGAGAACATGGCCTTCCTCGACTCGTCGAGACTGGACAAGGTGGGAGGCGAGTTTTACGCGCTGCGCTTCACCCCCGGAAAGTGTGGTCGCGGATTGCCCGAGTCGCAAGTAGCCCAGTCCAACATCGTCCAGTACCTTGAGCCGGTGAACCGCCCGTCGACCGGCCGAGTCGCTTTTGAAGAACCGGATTGCCTCGGAGACCGTCATGTTCAGGACTTCGTGGATGTTCATACCGCGGTACTTGACGTCGAGCACGGCGCTCTTATACCTCTTTCCTTTGCAGATTTCGCAGGTGAGGTAAAGGTCTGCCAAGAACTGCATCTCGACTTTAACAAAACCATCGCCCTGGCACTCCTCGCAGCGCCCTCCGGAGACGTTGAACGAAAACGAGCCGGGTGTGAAACCATGGATCTTCGCAGCCTGAGTGTTCGCGAAAAGCTCACGGATGGTATCGAAGGCTTTGATATACGTAACGGGGTTCGAGCGTGGAGTTCTTCCAATCGGACCCTGATCAACTAATTCGATATCATCTATGAGTTCATCCCCCTCGATGGTGCGGCAAGCCCCGACCGTGCCCTGATACCCACCCCTCATCTTCTTGAGTCCTGCGTATAGGACTTCATGGATAAGTGTACTTTTGCCCGAACCGCTCACCCCAGTGATGCAGACGAGTTGGTTCAGCGGTATTCTGACATCGATACTTTTTAAGTTGTGCTGAGCGGCTGCTCGTATGACGATGGCCTTTCCGTTCCCGTCCCTCCGGGTTTCCGGGACTCCGATGGAGAGTCTTCCACTCAAGTAACTGCCGGTTAGAGAGTCGGGACTCCGGACGAGCGCTTCGACAGATCCTTCGAAGACGATCTCGCCACCCTGCTCGCCAGCCCACGGCCCCAGATCAACCACCACATCGCTTGCGCGGATCATTTCAGGGTCGTGTTCCACCACGATGACGGTGTTTCCAGTATCTCGAAGAGATTGGAGAACCTTGATGAGCTTGTGATTGTCGCGCGGGTGGAGGCCGATGGTCGGCTCATCGAGAACGTAGAGCGAACCGACGAGCGACGAACCGAGCGCGGTCGCAAGGTTGATACGCTGCGATTCTCCACCGGACAATGTGCTCGACATCCGGTCGAGGGTCAGATAGCCTATACCGACATCGACAAGGTACTTCAACCGCTTGCGGAGTTCCTCCAGGATGCGCTTCGAGACTTCTTGTTCGTAAGGAGTGAGATCAAGGTTCGTGTAAAACTCGCTAGCCCGTGCAATTGACATCTGAACCAGGTCGTGAATCGTCTTTCCGGCGATGCGTACACTGAGTGCCTCTGGACGGAGGCGGGCACCGTTGCAGGCTTCACACGTCGTGTATCCCCGGTAGCGGCTCAGGAAGACACGATAGTGGATCTTGTACGATTTCCGTTCGATCATCCGGAAGAACCCCTGGATGCCGTCAAATTCACCATAGCCGTTCAAAATGACAGAGAGCTCTTCCGGGGTCAGGTCCTTGAATGGAACGTCCACACGCACCTTCGCCTCGGACGCAATCCGCAGCAAGGCGCGAAGGTTCTCTCGGTATTTCGGGGACGTCCAGGAAACAATGGCACCACCGCGCAGCGTCTTCGAACGATCCGGAACGACGAGGTCCATGTCGATTCCAACCGATCGCCCGAACCCCTGACATTTCGGGCAAGCGCCAAACGGGTTATTGAAGGAGAAGAGACGAGGCTGCGGTTCCTCGTATCGGATGCGGCACTCCGAGCACTCAAACTGCTGACTGAAAGTGAGAAGCTTACCCGAGTCCACGAGCGAGACTGAAGCGTATCCATCACCCGCGTTGAATGCCGTTTCGACCGAGTCGCCGATTCGACTGTCGTTTCCGTTCTTGCGGTACACGAGTCTGTCAACGAGAACGTGAAGATCCTGCCTCTTTGCCTTTCCCAGTGATCGTTTGTTCAGGTCGACAATCTCGTCCCTGTACAGGACGCGGAAGAACCCGCGGTTCTTGAGGTTGTCGAGCTCCCGTTTCAGGTTCAGCTTTGAATGTTCGCGGAGTCCCGACTTGTCGGGACGGAGAGGGAAGAGCACATAGATTCTTGCTTCGGTATTCGCGATCTCTTCGTTCAGACGTTCGAGCACGGTTCGCACGCTGTCGCGGCGCACCACTCGATCGCAGCGAGTACAATGCGTTCGTCCGATTCGCGCAAAGAGCAATCGGAAATAGTCGTAAATCTCGGTCGTCGTACCGACGGTGGACCGGGGGTTGCGCGTGTTCGTTTTCTGTTCGATCGCCATCGCCGGACTGATGCCTTGGATCAGATCCACGTCAGGCTTGTCCATCCGCTCGAGGAATTGACGCGCATAGGACGAGAGGCTCTCGACGTAGCGCCGCTGACCCTCGGCGTAGATCGTATCGAAGGCGAGGCTCGACTTTCCCGAACCGCTGACACCGGTGAACACAATCAGTTTGTTGCGCGGGAGCTCCAGCGAGATGTTCTTGAGGTTGTGGACCCGCGCACCCTTCACGAGAATGGTCCTGGCAGATTTCCCTGATGACGGAGTCCCTTTCTGCTTTTCCATCTCCTTCGCGACCGGGGGAAGGGGTTTCGCACGGTTTCCGCGACCTTTTGGTCGGGAAAAGCGAAGTTTAGTGGCATTCATGCTGGACTTTTTCCTTCGAGCCATCTGTTATGAGCCTCCGACTCTGGAACCTATCAAATTACCCACCCAAAGCTCAAAATGCAATCCCGTGAGCAAAAAAAAGGGCTATCGATTTTTTCGATAGCCCTTTCGGCGATACACAGAAACTTCACATCAGCTTGAACATCAACGAAATTGTTGCACTAACGTGGTTCAACGTCTCTTCGCCACCTTCTTTTCCGCCGGCGTTCAGGATCTGATACTTAAGCATCCCGTCAAGATGGAGTACTCCGCCGAAATTAATTTCGACCCCTCC
>JAZGDE010000106.1:0-15840 GCA_036477295.1 Bacteroidota bacterium
GGGAATCGCGTACCTCACCGTCCCATCAGTGAACCTTCATCCAGTTGTGCTCTTGCAAACATGACTTCTTCGCACATCAATCTTTTCTGCCAAACGACTGGCCGTCGCCAGCGAAAGTGGTAGCACAGGAGGCCCGGAATCGAGCGAGCTGCTAAAACAGGAAGCCTGTGCCGATGTAGAACCCGATGCGCTCGGCGCTTTTCGCCACCCCGATCCGAATGGTATTCGAGCGCTCAACAGGAGCAATCCAGATTCCACCACCCACCGACGAATGCCATCTCCCTGACGTTTCTCCATCTTGAAAAACGCGGCCCACGTCGGTCAACCCGAAGACGCCAATGTCGCTGGGAAAGATGAAGAAGAACTTGCTGAGAAACGTGCGCACTTCTACGTTCCCGTATACCGCCCCGTTGCCGGCATAGCGCTGCTCTCGGAAGCCGCGTACGGTCTTGGCGCCTCCGACGAATGCTGCTTCGTGAAACGGGACCGAGCCCCACACCTTCTTTGCTCCAACTCTGAACGCCAGCGTGTGGTCCCCGGACTTTGAAGGAGACAAGTACGTCGATGCCTCACCATGGATTTCGCCGAAGGCCCCGCCGTCGACGTCTAGCAGCGCGGGGTAATAACTCCCTCCTGCAGTCAGGAAAAATCCTTGCGTAGCCGCCACAAGCCGATCGCGAGTGTCGATACGGAACGCTGCCTGTGCCCCGAGTTGGCTAAATGAGCCTGATCCGTAAGGCCTTGTCGCAGCGAGGAATGACCTGGTATCAGAAGATGTATCCGTCGAAGAAACCTTCAGCACTGGGCCCATCCCGAATTCCAGTGCGCCCCCACCCAAGAATGTAACCGACGGCGCAAGCAGTAATTGCTTCTGCTCGACCTTGTAAAAGTTTCGGGTCTCCGGCGCTTCTATTTCGTTCCCGAACCCGTGGAAATGGAGGATCTCGATCCCTGACCACCGTACGTGGAACGACGGGTGAACGCGGCGGACTACGTCTCTGAAGTCATGACGGTAGTCGAGCACGAATTGTCCTACACCGGTGGCATAACCAGCGCTGAGTTGCATTCGAGAACTGTATGGCTTCTTGAGGAAGCCGTACCGGTAGTGCGTTGCCCCGGGGGCAATGAATAACCCAAGGTCCCGGTCGATCGTGAGCTGGGGCGCCGGTCTCCAAGTGTGGCCCCAGTTGGGAGTAACCGCCTTATCTTGCCAGGCCACGGGACGTGGCACGCGTCGGCGAATTACTACCGTGCTCGGCCCGCGGAGGTAGCGGGTTTTCTTTCCAGCGTCGTAAAAGTAGGTGCGACGCCCCTGAACCCGGGATGAGTCGATAAGCTCGTCCGCACCACCTCCTCCCACGATACGAACCTTAATGCTTCGCCGAACCGCACCCCGAACCACCGCCCGGTCAGTGCCGCCATAGAGATACAGGCGGATCTCGCGTGTCTCGCGCCGATTGAAGGTGCGACGAAAATAGAGAGACTGCTGGAGCTCTCCGTTGTCGTCACCACGGCGATAGAGCCGGACTTCCACATGCTCGTCGTCGAGCCGATCGACCACGGCGAGTTCTGCCTGGTCGGTTGCCTGGATGTCAGCAAATTCGGAGACTATCCTGTAGAACCGATCAGCGGCTTGTGGCAGACGATCCCGCCTTACCCTAAGCATATGAGCCAGGGCCGCGCCTTCCAACCGGTAATGCTCAGGAGGCAGGTGCCGGACAGCATCGTCAATCACCGAATCGGTAAGTTTTTTTTGGAGCGTGGTAACAACCGAATCCCAAGTTGGCTTGTCGAGACTGACGAGAAGGCGCCGGTCGAGATCCCATGCATTCCGCGTCAGCCCAACAATGCTCGAATAGTCTTGACTGAAGGACACGAATCGTGGCTCGTAGAATCGGAGAATCCACACTAAGGCTCCGTCGATCCGGATGAACGCCTGATCACGATCTCGGGGAATCGGTCGCCAGATGTAGCGGTCGCCGTCGTCGAACCGCGCCCACCACCAATTGTTGACGCTGCGATCCCGATCTCCAACGTAGAGGTCAACGAGACGGGCAGTGAGAAAATCACGCGCGTCAACACGGTGTCGGGGGTCTTGCTCGAGGAGCTCAAACAGTCGCTCGGATCCGACGATCTTCCTCGAGGAGGCAAAACCCGGCGTGTCCCCTGGCCCTTCATCCGGCCGCTCTTCAAAGAGCACCAACATGCCGGCAAACTCATCGCGGAACTTTCCGAGCCGTGGATCGTCCGGAAGAACCATGAGGCGCGGCTCCACATGCAGCACTCCCGCGGCTTTCAACAGGGGAGCGACAACAAGCGCGCCCCAGGGGTGAAAAGAGCTGATCTGGTCTTGAAGGATAGATTCGATCGGCGTCCCACGGAGCTCTTCGTGCAAGCCCTGTCCCGGATACTTATTCACCGAGCGAATGACGTACCGTTTCCCGTTTGCACCTTTCACGTGTAAGGTCTTGGTGGTCATTCCGCCACCGACCCGAAGAGGGGTAAGGCCCGCACCCAGTTTTGATAGGTCTGCGACTTCCACCATGAGGGGTGTAGTCCACAGATCACGGTAGCCCGGGCCGCCCATCACCGCGTGCAACCAACCTGCCTGGTATCCAGGCCCAGGGACAATCCTCACAGAGTCGGCAACTGCTGAACGAGCGTTCTGAGCATCTTGCCCAGAAAGTTCGGCCGGCAGAAGTGCCCACACGAGTGCCATGGCAATCAGAATAGTGCGGACCATCGATGTGAAGACACGCGGCAATCGCTTCACTTTTCAGTAGGGAATCTATCCAGAGAGAACTAAGTACGGCTCGTGGGAGAGAAAAACCTCCGTGCAAGACTCCTACGAAGAATCTAAACTATTGTCCGATTCTGTCAACGGGACAGCAAAGGCGAACGGGGGCATATTGTGGTAGGGATGAGCCGACGCCGCTTCAGAATCCGCTGGAGTCATCCCATTTCCAGCACTGCCCGCTCCAGCTCTTTATGCCACGGTTCCATGACGGTACTTCTGGGACTTCGCCACGAGTGCCGACCTGCAACGGCTCGACCAACAACGTTGGTTCGCAACACCCCGACTTGCCTCGACTTTGTCGGGGCGAGGTCTGGTTCCCTCAGCCAACTGCTGTCGGCATCTACGTTGTACCCATTAGTGCGTTGATGGCAACGACGTTGACGATGTCGTCCACGTTGCAACCCCGCGAGATGTCAAAGGCAGGCCGCTTCAAGCCTTGCACGATGGGACCAAAGGCTTTTGCGCCGCCCATCCGTTCAGCGATCTTGTAGCCGATATTCCCCGCATCGAGGTCGGGAAAGATGAGCACGTTGGCATTGCCTTCGACAGGACTTCCCGGTGCCTTGGATCTCGCGACTGCAGGAACGATTGCCGCGTCGAGCTGCAGCTCGCCGTCGAGAGTCAGGTTCGGTCGCTTCTTCCTGGCCAGCTTGACTGCCTCCTGGACTTTCTCCACGTGCGGATGGCTCGCACTGCCTTTCGTCGAGAACGAAAGCATGGCCACGCGCGGCTCCTCGCCAGACAATTTGCGGTGATTTTCTGCCGTCGTGATCGCGATGTCGACAAGTTGCTCGGGATCCGGGTCCGGTACCACCCCGCAATCGGCAAACGTGTACACTTTGTGCGGAAACACCATCATAAAGAAGCTCGAGACAATACTGACACCATCGGCAAGTCCGATCACCTGAATGCCGGCGCGAAGGACATCAGCGGTGCTCGAAAGCGAGCCTGCAACGCTTCCGTCCGCCATGCCATCCCGGACCATCATAGCTCCAAAGTACAGCGGATTTTTCATGGTTTCCTGGGCCTTCGTGAACTCGATGCCCTTGGACTTTCGCAGGTTATAGAAGATGTGAGAAAAGTCGCTGAGCTTTTCAGAGCGCACGGGATCCACGATGCGGACGCTGTTGAGCTGGACGCCGATGTGTTGAGCTTTCGCGTGGATCTCCTGTTCGTTCCCGATGAGGATGGGGTGAGCGAGGCCTTGTTCCGAGATAATCTTGGCTGCGCGGACCATTCGTTCGTCGCTCGCGTCCGGAAGTACGATCGTCTTCTTTAAGGATTTGGCTTTGGCGTGAATGGACTCGACGATACTAGGTAGCATGAGTTTTGTGACGGAGAAGTTGGCGTTCGGGGATCGAAAAAGGACGTCGGAATATACGATTGAAAATTATGAGATGCAATGGAAAGCGGCTGGTGTGTTGGGTGGGTGAACCGATGTTCTCCCGCAGGAGGAGCATTTTGCTTTAGAAATTTGTTTGCCATTGATGCCTGTCGTGATGAGTTGGCAAAAAGTAGAGACCGGAGCTGACGGTGTGTCGGTGTGAATTAGTGCCATCCCGATCTGCCGAGTGACGGCCGGCTGCCAGTGTACCATGCATGAGTGTTTTCACGTCTCTCATCAGTAAGTCGTAGATGTTCAGTCACAGAAGGCACTGAACTGGGAGAGAGGACTAAATTAGTGTATAAGGACCGGATGGGTTCGGGGAGATCGTAAAGATTGATTCAGTCTCGTTGCTGCTCTTACATTCTCCTCGGCGCAGGATCTTTCTGAACACCAGTTCAAACTGCGCGAAGAGTTCCCAAACAAAAAAGTGTCAGGGATCATTCGCATATGACGAATTGACAATCAGGGCGTCGTTATCTCGGATCAGAATTCATTGAGAAAAAATCAAGAGATATAATGGAGGATTGAATTTCTTGACTTTTTGTCAGTGTGGGTGTATATTATACCTTCGTTGATTCAGAACTGAGCTAGAGGGATGGACAAACAGACAAAATGGCTTTACATCGAAACCTACGGCTGTCAGATGAACGTGGCCGACAGCGAAATCATCCTCGGCATCATGGACAAGCACGGATACGAGGTGACAACGGACATCTCCCGTGCTGACTTAATCTTGGTAAATACCTGTGCCGTGCGCGACCACGCTGAACAGCGGGTGCTGGGCCGGCTTTCCCAGTTCAAACGATACAAGCGTGCAAAACCTGGCGTCGTCGTCGGCGTACTGGGCTGTATGGCAGAGCGCCTGAAGTCCCGGCTTGTGGACGAGGGAAACATCGTCGACCTAGTGGTGGGGCCGGACGAATACCGAAAACTCCCAGAACTCGCCGAAGACGCAAGGCTCGGCCACAAAGGAATCGCCGTACGGCTCTCCCGCGTCGAGAACTATGACGACATCGTGCCGCTGCGTACAGAAGGGATCAATGCATGGATCTCCGTGATGCGCGGGTGCGATAAGTTCTGCACCTTTTGCGTCGTACCATACACTCGCGGACGGGAACGCAGCCGTTCGTTCGAAAGTGTCGTGAGCGAGGTGGCGCAGCTCGCTGAACGTGGATTCAAAGAAGTGACCCTTCTCGGTCAGAATGTGAACTCCTACCGCGACAACGGCCATGACTTTGCTGACTTGCTTGCTGCAGTTGCTCAAGTAGATCGCAATGTCCGGGTCCGATTCACGACCTCTCATCCACAGGATATGTCGGACAAACTGATTGAGACCATCGCAGATCATCGGAACATCTGCAACCACGTTCATCTCCCGGTACAATCTGGATGCAATCGAATTCTTGAACTGATGAACCGCACGTACACGCGGGAGCACTACCTGAATCTCGTGGAGAAAATCAGAGGGACGATCCCAGGAGTGAGTGTTTCGACGGACATCATCTCTGGTTTCTGTACGGAGACCGAAGAGGATCATTGCCAGACGTTGAGCCTCATCGAAGAGGTCCGGTACGACGGCGCCTTTATGTTCAAGTACTCTCCTCGCGAGCACACCAAGGCGTATGCGTGGGGCGACGATGTGCCCGACGAAGTCAAGGTGGCCCGCCTGAACGAGATCATCGAACTCCAGCAACGGATCTCGCTTGAGAAGAACCAATCGATGATCGGTGAAGTCGTAGAGGTTCTTGTTGAAGGACGGAGCAGGAGATCCCCTGATGAGTACGTGGGTCGGACGGATACGAACAGAGCCGTGATTTTTCCAAAAGCTGAGTGCAATCCTGGAGACTATCTGCGGGTCAGGGTCGAAAGAGTGAACTCAGCGACGCTTTTCGGCTTCCTGGTGCGGGACAACGGAATGGTTGACGTCCAGCTCTCCTCTATCTGCCAGCCACGGGCATCCACGATCGTATGAGATCATTGTGAATGGAAGCCATCTCGGGCTCATTCTTTTTCTGGTCATTCAGATTTTCTCTTCTGCTGTGGGTCAGCAGCAGCCTGATATTCAGGGCTATTTGGATAAGATTCAGCGAGGTCAGGCAGACCAGGTAAAGGCCGAACTGCCAAACCTTCTGTCACGGCATCAGCGTCACCCGGGGCTCATTTTCTTGCAGGGGATGCTGACTTCGGATGGCGCGGAAGCCGCCAAGATTTTCCAGAGTGTGGTGGATAATTTTCCCCAGAGCGAATGGGCAGACGATGCACTCTATAAGGTGTACCAATTCTACTATTCCTTGGGACTTTACAAAACCGCGGAAGGGAAACGTGCTGAACTCAGGAAGAAATATCCAGAGTCAGAATACGTCACGGGGAAGAAAGAGGCACCGATAGCTGCTCGGGCGGCCCGACGGCCTGCTCCTGGAGCACCGCAGCCTGCAAGTGGTGCACAGCCTCCCACCCGGCCGAAAGCGGTGAGCACGGGTTCCGTCTATTCTGTCCAGGTGGGTGCGTTCCGGGAGATGCAGAACGCCAGTTCCCTGAAGAATTTCTTCCAGGTCGAGGGCTACGAAGTGGAGGTCCGGAGCAAGGTCCGGGAAGGACAGAGTCTCCATGCTGTCTGGGTTGGATCGTTCGCGGCCTTGGAAGACGCGAGAAGATTCAGCCAGGATTTGCAAGCGAAATACAGGATCGATTCTTTCGTCGTGTCTCGGTAAGCAGATGAGCGTGAAAGAGGTCAGTGTGGACAGAGCAGAGTTTCAACAGAAGCACGGGATGATCGGGCAGTCGCTCGAGATTCAAGAGATCGTCGATGTGATTCATCAAGTGGCCCCGACCGACATCACGGTGTTGATCACAGGCGAAAGCGGTGTCGGGAAAGAGGTGATTGCCAAGGCGATTCACAGTTCTGGTCGCCGGGCACAGAAGCCCCTGATCACGGTCAACTGCGGTGCGATCCCGGAGGGGATCATCGAGAGCGAGCTCTTCGGTCACGAGAGGGGCGCGTTCACGGGGGCGACGGAGACGCGGAAGGGTTACTTCGAACTGGCGGACGGCGGAACGATTTTCCTCGATGAGATCGGCGAGATCCCCCTTGGGACTCAGGTGAAGTTCCTACGTGCGCTCGAGAACGGAGAATTCATGCGGGTTGGTGGCTCCACTCTACGGAAGGTGAATGTGCGTTTCATCGCTGCGACGAACAAGGATTTGCAACGCGAGGTCCGCGCGGGAAACTTCCGTCCAGATTTGTTCTTTCGATTGCGCTCCGTCAACATTCGAGTCCCGCCCCTACGCGAGCGGCGTGAGGACATCCCCCTCTTTTTCAATCACTTTGTGAAAGAAATCGCAGAACGGAATGGCATCGCTTTTGGGGGCACCACGGACGAGGCGATGGAGGTCCTGAAAAACTACGACTGGCCCGGCAATGTACGTGAGTTGCGGAACCTCATCGAAAGCATGCTCGTGATCGGAGCCGGTAAAATGATCGACGCCGATGATGTGAAGAGGTATCTCCAGGAATACCATCGCATTGACGGAGACCGGAGTCTGCCGGTCTTTGTCAATAAGACGCCGGAGCAGGCAGAGCGTGAGTTGATCTATCGTGCGCTCCTTGATATGAAGAGCGACATCGTCGACATTAAGAATCTCCTGATGCCACGTGGCGGACAGGTGCCGAGCACGATGGCGTACGATACGGAATACAGCGTGGCCAGCGTCGACACGGATCACGAGGAGGAGAGTCTTTCTCTCGACGAGATGGAACGCAGAGTGATCACGGAGGCGCTTGATCGATACCGCGGAAACCGTCGGTTGGCAGCAAAAGCGCTGAACATCAGCGAGCGCACGCTCTATCGCAAGATTAAAGAGTATGGCCTTCCAAATAAGTGAGCGAGAGCTCATGCCGACAACGCCCCGATCCCGACAGTGTCGGGAGGGCAAGTCGGGACAACATCGACCTCCACGCTCTCATGCGTCGGTCTGGTGGTATTCCAGTTTTTCAATATTACTCTGGAGTGTGGTTCTCCTTTCGGTCGGCTGCGGTATCTACTCCTTCCGTGGCACGTCTGTTCCTTCTCATATCAAGACGGTCGCTATTCCTCCCTTTGAGGATGTCAGCGGGTTTGGAGAGCCGGGGCTGCGTGAACGATTCACCAACGAGTTGATCGACCGATTCGTTCAGGATAACACGGTGGGGGTTTCCGACCGAGGGAACGCTGACTCAATGTTGGAGGGTACGATCACGGCCGTGCGCGACGAGCCACTGGTCGTTGCGGAAGGCGAGCAGGTCCGGAAGCGCCGCGTCACCATTACCCTCAACGTGGTGTACCACGACCTCAAACTGCAGAAGAAGCTGTGGCAAAAGAACTTTTCAAACTGGGGCGATTATGAGTCAGGGGCTGGAGTGCTGGAGAGAGATCCAGGGATTGCGGAATCCATCGACAAGCTGACAGAAGACATATTGATCCAGACTGTCTCTGGATGGTAACGTCAACGATCATTTTGTCTCTGAGGTACTGCAGGGCGTTTCTCTTCAGCTCATGTTCTCTCGTGGTCTTGGATAAGTCCCCCTTTTGTCGTTCCAGCATGCACTTCTCGCGCGTTGGGCATAGAGGCGAGGTCGGAAGTCATCCGTGAAAACGATGGGCAATTATGCTGGAGGGAAAGCACACTCGGAGTCGAATATCCCGACGTGATTCTATAGCGGAGATACGGTATCTCGAGCAAAGACTTGAGGACAATCCGAACTCCCCCCTCTCCATTCGGCTAGCGAGCCACTACCTGAAAACAGGCCGCACGAGCGAAGCGAAGGTGCTCTGCGAGCGAGCGATCTTGCTCTATCCGGACTATCCGACCGCTCACCTTGTCCTCGGGAAGTGTCTTCTCGCCCTAGACCGCTACGCTGACGCAAAGAACGCCTTTCGGCGAGTGCTTACCATGCTTCCCGGCTGTCTGCCCGCACAGCTGTTCTTGAAAGAATTGGCTCCTCTAGCTCCGGATGAACTGGACAGACCGACGCCTATCGTTGAACCTTCGGGATCAAGGCGAGGTGAAGAGAAGCATGCGACGGCAGCGACTGACCGTAGTGCAGGAGTCGCGGAGAAACCCGTAGAGGGCTCCGACCTCGAGACTCATGAAGGAGCACCCTCCACCGAATCACCCATCTGCCCGGAGGGCCTGATCGGACGGGCTTCCCGAACAGGATTCACGGACCTTGAGGTTCTCACGGAAAAACTCAAGCACGTGAAACGGATGGCTCCCGATCCCAATGCGGATGCTGATGCGCAGCCGAACGTAGATGAGCGTTCGCAGGACGCGGACATCGTCAGTGAGACGATGGCGGAGATCTACGCATCGCAGTGGGCGTACGATGAAGCCATACGCATCTATCGACTGCTCATCGAGAAAAAGACCCATCACGGAGAAAAATTCGCAGCAAGGATTCGAGAACTTCAAGAAAAGAAATAAACGGGAGGAAAAGATCAAAAGCGGATTCACGTTCCGCGGCTAAGCCGACACTCGGGGGCAGCGCCCTTTTTCCGAGCAAAATGCCCCCTACGAAAGTTTGTTGACTAACCGCGTCAGACGCGACTTCTGGTTCGCGGCCTTGTTGGGGTGGATGATTCTTTTCCCCGCAAGCTTGTCGAGGAGTGTGGCCGCGTTCTTCAACGCCGTCTCTGCTGCTGCTTTATCGGTTGTCGTGCGGACCTTCCGGATGGCGGACTTCATCATGGATGTGTAATGTCGGTTCCTTTTGCGGCGCTTCTCCGCCTGTCGAGCACGCTTCTCCGCTGATCGATGTTGAGGCATAGGCTGTTCGTTGCTCTCCTTTGTGGGTTGAAAATGACGAGGACTCCGTGTTTTTCAAATTACCGGCAGCGGGAGCCGGCGATACTTGAAGGTTCTGACAAGATCGTGTTTCACTCGAACCGTGTTGGGTGTCTTGCTGCCGAAATTCCTCCACGATCCAGCGTGCAGCCGTCCATGTCTTCGGCGCAGCTTCTGATGGACGCAGATAAGTTACGAGGAAAACCGCAAAGAATCAATCATCGAAGGTAAGCCATTCCTTGCATGTTTTAGCTCTAGTCCGTATATTGACGGCGCTTCCCGTTTGGGAGGATATCTACGCGTTGAGTAGGAATTGTTCCCCGCAAAGAGGAACCGTCTAGCCTCGGTGGATCCTCTTCCGGTCACGCCACGTTCACACAATCTCAAGATTCACGACTTCCTCCATCAGACATGTGTATGCTGACGATCGAAGTCGGTAGGGGTGAACTGTAGACTGGTTCAGGCAAGCACAGCGACGGAAGAGGAAAATCGCGTGAAGGGAGCGGCCCGGAAATCGCATTTGTAGTGCGTCCACAGGTTCCTTACTGAATTTCTCACGAAAGAGAATGAGCTGCCTCGATACCGGAAAACTGATGGGAACGGAGGGTCCCGAGAAATAGTTATGAAGATCGTCGTTTGCATCAACCATGTTCCCGACACGGAGACGAGAGTCAAAGTTGGCTCCGACGGAAAGAGTCTGGACAAAACGGGTGTAAACTACGTCCTGAATCCGTACGACGAATTTGCGCTTGAGGAAGCGCTCCGGACGAAAGAAAAGCATGGCGGTGAAGTGACCGCGATCTCTCTCGGTGGTGATGCTCACAAAGAGACTCTCCGGAAAGCACTTGCGATGGGGGTGGACAGAGGGGTGCTCCTTAAGGACGATTCCGTGCGAGATTCCCTCGGAATTGCACGCCTTCTTTCCGATGTGCTTCGGGAGATGTCGCCTGATGTTATCTGGGTTGGCAAGCAGTCGATCGACTACGACAACGCGGCGATGGCCGGGTTGATCGCAGAGCTATTGGATGTGCCCTCTGTCTCGGTTGTTGTCAATGTGGAATTCCGGGATGGAAAGATCCTGTGTGAAAGGGAGATTGAGGGTGGCCACGAAGTTGTGGAGTCGGCGCTGCCCGCCGTGCTGGCGGCTCAAAAGGGATTAAATGAGCCGCGGTATCCTTCGCTGAAAGGGATCATGGCGGCGAAGAGCAAGCCGATCGAAGAAAAGTCGGTCGGCTCAGCAGAAATGTTCGTCGAAGTCTTGCAGATGCGCAAACCCGACCCCAAAAAGGCTGGAAAGATCGTCGGCACGGACGTCGGTGCTGTTCCAGAATTGGTCAGGTTGCTGCGTGAGGAAGCCAAATTGCTGTGATGCGTGTGCGGTGAGCCAAGTCACCGTGGGAGTTCTCCGGAGTTCGTTGTTTGATGGTGAAGGTTTCCGGTCATGGCAAAGAAAATTCTCTCCTTTGCAGAACAACGCGATAACGCATTCAAGAAGTCCGCCTTCGAGGTCACGAAGGCCGGCAAGACGATCGCGGAGGAGACGGGATCGGAGCTTGTCGTGCTCGTCATCGGCAGCAGCGTCGAGCGCATCGCACCTGAGCTTGGTGGATATGGTGCAACACGTGTCTTAATTGCTGAAGATCCTCGGTTGGAAAAGTATTCGACGACAGCGTATGCCAAAATCGTGGCGGAGGTAGCACGGAAAGAGGAAGCGGATACGGTGTTCATTCCAGCTAGCGCGCTCGGAAAAGATCTTGCTCCGCGTGTTGCAGTGAAGCTCTCCGCTGGTCTCGTCGCTGATTGCACGGCGTTGAAGGTCGAAAACGGGGAGGTCATCGCGACTCGACCGATCTACGCCGGCAAGGCGCTGATTGACGTGAAGGTGAATTCTGCTGTCAAGTTGTTTACTTTGCGGCCGAATGTCTTCACGCCAGGGACCAATGACGGACAGAAGGCGTCGGTCGAAAAAATTACGCTCGGGCTGTCCAACCGTGATTTTACTGCTCGCGTGCTCAGGGTGGAAGTTCAGTCCGGTAGACCCGATGTGACGGAGGCGGAAATCATCGTCTCGGGCGGACGCGGATTGAAAGGCCCCGAGAATTTCCATCTTCTCGAAAGCCTGGCCGATGTACTCGGTGCTGCCGTAGGCGCATCGCGTGCGGTTGTGGATGCAGGGTGGAGGCCGCATGATGAGCAAGTTGGTCAAACAGGAAAAACGGTATCTCCTTCATTATATATCGCTTGTGGGATTTCTGGCGCAGTCCAACACTTGGCGGGGATGTCCTCATCGAAAGTAATTGTTGCAATCAACAAAGATAAAGATGCACCAATCTTTCAAGTGGCAGATTACGGTATTGTCGGCGATGTGTTTCAAATTTTGCCAGCATTGAAGGAAGAATTCAAGAAATTGCTCGGGAAGTGACATTTTAGACTTGCAAGTTACATAGCGGGTATGTAAGTTTAGGCATATTCGGGGCAGGTCATCAGATCATAGCGAAAGAGGTGTGCGTGATGAAGATTCAAGTTGACATCCTAGGTTTATCTACCAGTCCTGCAAGCGGTGGCGCCTATGCGCTCATCTTGAAGGAGATCAACGGGAATCGGCGGCTGCCCATCATCATCGGTGCCTTCGAGGCGCAGTCCATCGCTCTGGAGATGGAAGGAATCAAACCTCCGCGTCCGCTCACACACGACCTTATGAAGAACATCATCGATACACTGGGTGTCTCCGTTGCCGAAGTCATCATCAGTGAACTTCGAGACGGAACGTTCTTTGCAAAGCTCAACCTTGAAGGCTCGGGTGCGAAACAGGAGGTCGACTCCCGACCGAGTGACGCGATCGCACTCGGAGTGCGGTTCGGTGTCCCGATTTTCGTTTCCGAAAAGGTGATGGAAGAGGCATCCTTTCTCCCCGAGAACGAGGAAGCCCTGCCCAATAAATTGACTCCAGGCTCGGAGAAAACGGCCGCGCCGAAGCTCAGCAAGTTGGATCTCCTCCGCAATCAGCTCAAAGAAGCGGTCGAAAGAGAAGAATACGAAATCGCTGCCAAGCTCCGCGACGAGATCAAGAAGCTTGAACGCGGAAGCTAACTCCAAACCTCCCTTCGCCCAAAATCTTGCTTTCCCCTTTGCTGGGTCGTAGACCCAGAAGTTGATCGCGTCACGATAGGTGTGTTCGCTCGGAGAGGTTGAAGTGCAGGTGCGCGAGCAGTTAGTGGGATTTCACGAGCTGGACCATCTCTCGGACTGCGCGTTCCATTCCCACGAATACCGCGCGCGTCACGATGGCATGGCCGATGCTGATTTCATCGATGCTTGAGATGCGGACGATCGGCAGGACGTTGTCGTAGGTCAAGCCATGTCCGGCGTTAACGCCCAGCCCCAGACGTTTTCCGAGCTCGGCAATCTGGCGGATGTGCTGAAGGTGACGACGCTGTTCGTCTTCGCTCTGGGCATTTGCGTACTCACCGGTATGGATTTCAATCTTGTCTGAGCCCGACGCCTTCGCAGCCTCCACTTGGTCAGGGACGGGGTCCACAAACAAGCTCACGTGAATTTTTTTTTCGTGGAGCTGTTTGACAACATCCGCGATGAGTGGAAGATGAGCTCGGACATCGAGTCCGCCTTCCGTTGTGAGTTCCTCGCGACGCTCCGGCACCAGAGTGACGAGATCCGGCACCACTTCCATGGCGAACCGCACGATTTCCTCCACGGCTGCCATCTCAAGATCGAGCTTGCTTTTGATCGTCTGCCGAAGCCGCCGGACATCGCTTTCCTGGACATGACGGCGGTCTTCGCGGAGATGACAGACGACTCCCTCGGCCCCGGCGCGCTCGGCTATGTGGGCGGCGGCGACAGGGTCGGGTTGTTGATCGCCACGGGCTTGGCGCAGCGTTGCGATATGGTCAATGTTCACCGCGAGGCGCATGATTCGATTTCTCGAGGTGTGGGAGTAAATAGACAGCCTAATGTATAAACAAAACGGCTTACCCGCAACCGATTACGCTGAAAGCGATTGGAGGAAGTAACGGCTGGGCCGGACTTTGTCGGGGTGGGCGGTTCATTTTTTCCTCACGTCTCTTCAGAAAGCAGACGCGCAACTTTCACTGTTGCCTTTCGTATGGTTAACCGTACCGCTCAACAGAAGTAATCCCCGGAATGGTCTGTAGGTCCTTACTGATGAAGCCCGCGCTCCTTCTTCCGATCGTGCTGTTCTGCCGCATCTTCGGCGCAGTCGCGCCGTTGAACGCACAAGAGGCAGCCGATGACACCACTCGATCGAACCTTGGAAGTCGGATCGACCGACTGGTCGATGACATTTTGGAGGAGGTTGAACACCAGGTGATGGACTATCTTGGTGAGAGAGAATCCGGTCCGATCGCTGTAGGGGTGAGCCTCGCAGAATACGAGAACCGCTACCTCAAGGACCGCATCACGGTAACACGATTCACCGGAGACCTCGTGATCGAAGAGGAGGAAGAGTTTAACGGAAGCGTGGTTGTCTCCTCTGGTGACGTGACGCTCTATGGAAGAATTAACGGCGACTCGCTCGTTCTCGATGGAGATGTTTACATCCGGCAGGAGAGCTGGGTCAGCGGCGCTGTCGTTGTGGTTAACGGTAAGATCCATCGAGACGATGAATCCATCGTCGGGGGTGAAGGAGGACTCCTCTCTGCTCAGGAAGTCGTAACGGCATGTTCCTCATTCTTTCGTTACTATCCCAAGCGTCGCTACACCCTGAATTGGCTCAGCCAGTCCTCGAACGTGAATGATTTCTTGCTGCGCTACAACCGTGTTGAAGGAATTTTCCTCGGTCTCGGTTCTCCGAAGAAGTATTACTGGGATGGGCGTCAACGGTACTCCATCTATGGTTCAGTCGGCTGGGGTTTCAAGACGCACCGATGGCGCTACCATCTCGGGTTTGACCGATGGTTTAGAAATGAGAACCGATTCGAAGTGGGAGTAGAGGGTCACAGCTTCACAGACACCAAGGATGGATGGAGAATTGAAGAGGGGGAAAACACTGCGACTGCCTTCTTCGCCCGGGAAGATTATCGGGATTATTTTGGACGCGAGGGAATCGGAATCCACGTTGCCCAGTATTTCAGCAGTGCACTTCGCCTGCGGGCAGACTACCTGGTCGATGAGTACAAATCACTCCTGCAGAACACCAATTGGGCGCTCTTTGGAGGCGACACTCGATTTCGAATCAACCCTTCTGTCAATGAGGGGTTGATGCGCAGCGTCGTAATTGGATTTGACGTGACGACGATGGATGAAAATCGACATCGGCTGCGTGGCTGGAATGCGCATGCGAGTGGTGAGTTCGCTGGCGGGGAACTCGGTGGAGAGTTTGAATTCGACCGCTACTTGCTTGACGTAAGACGGTATCAGCCGATCTCGAACTTTGATAACGTCAACTTCCACGTTCGCATCGGATCCTCTTCCGGGTCTCTCCCGGCTCAAAAAACCTTCGAGCTCGGAGGTTTAGGTACGATGCCGGCGTACCGCTTTAAGGAATTCGCAGGAAATCGGATGATTCTTGCCAACGCGGAATATCTACTGAGCGGACGAGCTCTGAACGAGCTCAGCTTCTGGCCGATGGGGCTGTTCAGCCGTCTTCATTTGATCCTCTTCGCGGATGCCGGTTGGACAGGAACGGCACGGACCATTGCAGGATTCACGGATGGGTTTGATACTTTCGCGTTTCGCGATGTAAAGACCGACCTCGGATTCGGCTTTGGCTCTCGCGACGGCGTCTTAAGGATCCTATTTGCGTGGCGCACTGATAGGGCCGAACCGGTGCGGATCAGTCTCCGGCTCAACCGACCTTTCT
>JAZGDE010000107.1:0-5249 GCA_036477295.1 Bacteroidota bacterium
TCACCGGATAAATCAAAATCGTTCAGTCGAATCGAATGGCGTTCGTCTTTGAACATAGCTGCACTTGATCTACTGTAACACCCAGCCCTCACGACCCATAACATGACGGCGTGGAATGCTTTTGGAACTACATCCACGGCTCGTCTGCCGATGGTCCGTAGATCGAGGGAACCTTGCCTCCTGCCATACGCAGGTAGACAGAGAACTGCCCGCGATGATGTACCTTGTCCATCACCATCATCCAGAGGAGATCTCCGCGGCGCACATCGCCCATCTGTTTTGGGGCAACCATGAACTTGATCGCCGTGTTGAGATTTTCCTCCGGAAGTTGTTTCAACTTGCTCATCATCTGCTCATGCGATTTTTCGTACTCAGTCAAGATCTCCTGGAGTGTCGCCGGTGGTTGCGGCAAGTTCTCGAAATCGAACTTCCCCGTAATGCAGCCGTTGCAGAACACCTTCTCTTCGAGCACAAAAGTCCACGCCAATTCTTTCGCGGAGCGTGAACGCTCGTGGGGTTTCAGCTCAAGTTTGTTTGTGGGATACGCTTTGAGTACCTTGAGCGTCGTCTGGAACTCGCGTTCCCAGGTTTGGATGAACATGTCCTTCTCGGTCATGGCTGACTCCTTTCGGTTTGAGATGTGAGAAATATCAGGTGATTTGAACATAGGATTTCAGGAGTTCTTTGAGTTGTTCTCAAATGGTGAGGACGGTAGCTTCGACTAGGCGATGCACCTTTTACCCTCACTCCGACTAAGCTACCGCCACGTTAACCCTCTCCGAATGGGAGAGGGGTGGTTAGCGATTGGTGTGCCGGGGTGAGGGTTCTTGATGCTGCGAGAATGGCCTCTTGCCTCACTATGTCAGCGAAGTTTCAGACAAAAACAAGAACATTTACTGGTGCCCGCTCGAGGTACGGATAATCTCACTCTTCTTGGACTGAAGAAGCAATCGAAAAATGATCACGTGAGTAGTAATCAGGGCAGGCACTACTACCGTAGGGACGAAATACATGGCCCCGAAGTAACCTGGATGGACTTGGCTTCTGAAGCCTTGAAAGAACGCGTACAGCAGGTCGAGCGTGCCCTCGAGGTTGAACAGCCAGACGAGCGGAAGCGCCAGAGCCCATCGAAAGCGCAGTGCTGCGAGCGAAACGAGAGCGAGGAGTGCTGCAAGCAGATCGCCGTAAGCAGCTGGGTTCGCGAAAGAAGATGGCAGATCAGGACTTACAACTCCTGGAACCGCAAAAGCCAGGCCGATGAAGCGGAAGCTGTGAAGGAGCAGTAAAGGTCTGAGCGACCGCTCCAGTGGAAGCGCACTGAGCGCGGGCATGAGATACCACCTGGTAATCAGGCCGAAGCCCACGAAACCGAGGATGACACTCAAGTAGAACAAACTGCCAGGATCCATGGGATTCTCGTTATGTAAGGTATACGTTGTGATCGACGCAGTTCTTTCAATATCTCTTCCCTTTTCTCCTTACTCTGTCCGAAAGATCCTCTTCCACGTTTTCTAAACAGGGATCAAGGGGGGCGGGGGGGGCCGAGATTCACTCCACTCGGCTCAACGTAAGCTCCATGATCTCGGTTTTGTCTTCTCGGATAATCTCGGACCGACTGATCAGCGTGTTCTCGCCAGCACGGGTCAGGATGACCCGTTTCGGACGATCATGGAATGGATTCTCAAAGGTGAATAAGTTTTCCCGCTGATTCACCAGTTTCAAGGTGATCGGATCCTCTTTCTCCCAGGCATCGAGTGCAGGACTGAAATGCCGGAGTCGAAATTCGATTCCCTCCTCGCTCTGACGAAGCGAGAAAAACTCCAGGACGAGCGTCTGCGTACTATCTGCAAGCCTAAACATTCCCATCATCAGGCCTGCCATCGGCTCAGACCAGATCTCTTCCACGATCCTGCCTGCGAGATTGCCTTGCCAGTGACCCGCAAGCCATGCAAAATCGGACAACGTCGCCTCGACGGAAGAGGTAACATCCGTGGTCTGTGCTTTCACTGGATTTCCATGCAGCAAACCCAGGACGATGCTCAAAAGAATTGCTGCTGATTTTGGAAGACTGCTTCTCATGATTGCCCCCTACTTGCGATTGAGTTTCTCCATTCACTTCGAGCTATTTTCGAGCGTCTTTTTTCCAATCGAAGTGAAGCGCAATGAGAATATCATTGCTCTTTTTGTCCCGTATGACGTCGCAGTAGCGGATCGTCCGTGAAAGTTTCATTACGATTTGAACGGAACCCTCGAACGGTGTTACTTCAATCAGCTCAATAAGTCCTGAAGGCTTGAGCAATTCAAGGTTTTCAAGGTTTACGGTTGCTTCTGCAATCGTGATATATAGCCATTCCTCCCGATTTACCCAGGCTTCGAACTGACTTATTTGTCGGTGAGCTACGATACGGAGAAGGTAGCCGTTGCGACGTTCCTCGATGAGAAGGTCAGAGACATCATAATCGGGAACAGTTCTGAAAATGCTGAGGGAGCAAGATTGGAGGAAAATAAAGACGATTGTAATTCCAATCGATAATCCAATGTAACGAGTCTTCCGCATTTTGCGCTATCAATTTTCGTTCTGATTAGATCCTGGCGTTTGTTTTGTGCGCACGTCTGCTGCTCGAGGTCCTCGTCGACCATCTAGTCGTACATTGTGGACGTTGACTCCAATCGACGCATTTCTTTCAGTCCCTCTTCCCCTTAAGAACCTCGCAGCAGTAGTGGTTCTAGGTATCGAGCAAGGATGCTCAACACCACGAAAGAGCGCAGTTACTCTGGCGTGATGTACGCCCCCGTAATGCCGCCATCCACCATGAATGTAGCACCGTTGACATAGGATGACTCATCGCTCGCAAGGAAGAGGGCTGCGTTCGCTACCTCTTTGGCCGAAGCGAAGCGGCCCATGGGAACGTGCACCAGTCTTCGCTGACGCCTTGCTGGATCGGCCAGCAATTCAGATAGCAGTGGTGTTTCCACTGGGCCGGGGCAAAGGGCATTCGCGCGAATGTGCCGACGCGCAAACTCAACAGCGATCTCACGCGTCATGGAGACCACACCACCTTTGCTGGCTGTGTAAGCAATCTGCGAAACGGCCGCGCCCATCAAGGCGACAAAGGAAGCCGTGTTGATGATGGAGCCGCCGCCAGCTCGTAGAAGGGCTGGAATGCCGTACTTACAGCCCAGAAACACACCCTTCAGGTCCACGTTGATGACAAGATGCCAAATTTCTTCCTCTGTCTCAAGCACGGAACCATCGTTCGGATGGAAGATGCCCGCGTTGTTGAAAAGCACATTCAGCTTGCCGTAAGTTGTCTCCGCATATTCGATCATGGCTCGTACGTCGCTGGCTTTCGAGACGTCTGCACGGACGAAGGCGGCGTCACCGCTGTTCGCTCGTATGTGGGAAACAGCTTCCTGCCCCTTCTCGACATCGATGTCCACAACAACAACCTTGGCATCCTCCTTTGCAAACAGCAAAGCGGCCTCACGCCCAATGCCGCTTCCAGCGCCGGTAAGGAGGGCAACCTTGTTAGCTAAGCGCATAATTTTTCTCCTTCAGTTCAGAGTCTTCTCGATAGCACGATTCTGAAAAACTCGTTCGCAGTCCGAACTCATCCCCTCCCGAAGGGACGCCTTCGGCGCAACCCCTTCTCTTACAAAGAGAAGGGGAGACCATCTAATCCTCATCCCGGCTCTAGACTTATTGTTTTAAAATAAGCTTGAGCTTCTCGATGACCTCTCCGATATCCTTCTCAATTTCCTCATTCTTAAATCGGACGACTTTGATGTCAAGATTGTTGATGAGATGCGTCCGATTCTTGTCGTATTCCTCCTCATAGTCATGCGATTTGCCGTCGATTTCTATTACTAGGCGCGCTTCATGGCAGTAGAAATCTGCGACGAAGAATCTCAGTTGATCACGACAGTTGAAAAAATCGGATGCTGTCGGTAGAACTTTTTCCGCCGGACTTTTCTATCCCGCACTTCCTTCCAGAACATCTCCTCGCTACGGGTCGGGTTCCTTCGCAATCTCCGACACAGTTCCTTAGCCGTAGCAATCATCTCTCGCTTGGTCATTTTGAGATAAAAGCCTCTTGGCCAAACTTAACGAGTTACTGCAATTTCACTTTTTCCGACCCACCAAGTATTTACATCCGAATCAGCCAAAGTCCCTCTCTTGGTAAGAGAGGCCCGCCCGAACGCCACAGGCGGGCGGGGATTTAGGGTGAGTTCCTCTGAGAAGCCTCCTTCGATAAGGTTTTTCTACAAGCCGTCTACGCCCGCTCGAAGTAGCGAGCACGCTCCCAGTTCGTCACGACTTCGTCAAACTTACGCTGCTCCGTGCGGAAAAAGTGGAGGTAATGATCGATCACCTCACCACCAAAGACCGTTCGTGCCCACGTGCTCTTTTCTAGCTCCTGAAGCGCCTTGTTAAGACTCTTCGGCACCTGCGGCAGGTCGCGATCCACATAAGCATTCCCTTCAAACATTGATGGAGGTTCGATCTGCTTCGCGATCCCATCCAGTCCAGCGGCCAGCGTTGAAGCAAAGGCCAGGTACGGGTTGGCATCCGCACCCGGCGCACGACATTCAATACGCAGCAAGGGCCCATGCCCCACGATGCGGAAGCCTACCGTGCGGTTGTCATAACTCCAGGTAATTGCGGTAGGGGCAAAGGAGCTCGCCACGTAGCGCTTGTACGACACCGGGTATGGAGCGTAGAACGGAAAGATCTCATGAATGTGAGCGATCCAACCTCCGAGGAACCAGCGAAAGACCGGAGACACGTGGAGAGGCCCGATGTGCTCGTTACCGGGAAAAAGTGGTTTGTTGACTTTCTTATCCCACAGACTTGCGTGCAAGTGCATGCTGGAGCCAGCGTAGCGTTCGTTCCATTTCGCCATAAAAGTGATTGCGCACCCCTTTTGGAAGGCAATTTCCTTTGCCGCGTGCTTGTAGATCGTATGTCGATCGCTCATTTCGAGAAAATCGGTGTAGCGCAGATTGATTTCCTGCTGGCCAGGTCCCCACTCCCCCTTAGAGAACTCCACCGGCACTCCAGAGTGGTCCATATGGCGACGAATGGCACCAACAACAAACTCTTCTTTCGTTCCCTGGAGAATGTGATAGTCCTCGATATACTTTCCAATCGGCTCCAGATCCTCGTACTTCTTGCGAGCGGCCTCTTCATAAGAATCCTTGAATATGTAGAATTCCAATTCGGACCCACCCATGGCTACATAGCCCTG
>JAZGDE010000108.1:0-17744 GCA_036477295.1 Bacteroidota bacterium
CTTGAGGATCAATCTCCCGAATTGGAAGAGGATTCTGTTCCTGCGCTTTTTCGCCTACGGATTGGTGCTTGTTACTCTGATCTCCGTCATCCTCCTGCTACCAGGGAACGAATTCTTGCACGTCAAGCTCATCGTATGAGGAGACGCGGTTCGCCCTGAAACGGGGTGACGTGGTTCTCTTCTACACGGATGGGGTTCTTCGACAGAACAACAAGCCAGACGAACAGTATGGCGTCGAACGGTTGCGGGCAACGTTGCAAAGCATGAGGTTACGATCGATGACAGCGAAAGAGATCATCGAAGATTTGCTGAGCGACGCGGATCCGTTCCGCGGCACATCTCAACAGAGTGATGAGATGACGATGGTTGTGGTAAAAGTTCGCTGAGCGATGCGTTTGTAACTCGTGGTGATGATGAATAGAGTCGAGTGGAAAAATCTTCGATCGACTTTTTTTATCACTGGAGGGAAAAATTTTTTGTCTGGGCGAGGAGAAATTTTTTCTGGAAGAGGAGGTGAGCGACGCCGACGAGGGTCTTCGTGGGTGGTGAAAAAATTTTTCGTCGGTGGTTCAAAAATGCGTTTTTTTCTTGACAAACACTTTAAAAAGGCTATATTTGTAGCAAGTCTGACTGAGTTGTTCTCAGACATCGGAGTGAAACAACTGAGGAGGCGCTGAAGAGATCGTTCGCGATTTCTACCTTATGAAGGTAGCACTGGTGTACAACCTGAAGAAGGAAGTACTAGGTCAGCAGGTTACGGTCGTGGACGAGTCCCTAGAGCCTCCGAGTCAAGCCGTCGACGAAGAAGTCTTGACCCTCCAACGCCCCCGAAGTACCTCGCAGGCTGTCCGGAACCCCCGAAAGAACGACTTCTATGCTGAATGGGACACCCTGGAGACCATCACAGCGGTCAAAAAGGCGCTCCAGGAGCGTCACAACGTCACATTGATCGAGGCGAACGACCGGGCTTTTCGAAAATTTCAGCAGCTTCAGCCGGACTTTGTCTTCAATATGGCTGAAGGGCTCCTTGGGCCCTCTCGGGAATCCCAGATTCCTGCCATCCTGGAGATGCTGGACTTACCGTACACGGGTTCCGATCCTCTCACCCTGGGCATCTGTCTGGACAAGTCTCGTGCGAAGGAGATCCTCTGTTATCATAACATTCCAACACCTCCGTTTACGGTCCTGACCGACCTGAGAGAGCTGGACGCTGCCAGACTCTCTTTCCCGGTGGTGGTCAAACCACTACATGAGGGATCCAGCAAGGGCATCTACAGCACCTCGGTGGTCTACACAATGGAGGAGCTTACCGCGCAAGTTGCTTTGGTGCTCGATGTCTACGGTCAGCCTGCACTCGTCGAGAATTATCTTCCGGGCCAGGAGTTTACCGTCGCTCTGCTCGGAAACGGTAAGGCTCTCACTGTGCTGCCGATGGTCGAGATACGATTCGATTCCCTCCCGGAAGGGGTAAAGCCGATTTACTCTTATGAGGCGAAGTGGATTTGGGACCAGTTGGTAAACCCTCTGGATATCTTTGAATGTCCGGCAAAGATAGATTCAGTCCTTGGGAAGAAAATCCAGGATGTCTGCCGTCGAGCATTTCGGGTGTTACGATGTCGTGATTGGTGTCGGATAGACGTCCGCCTGGACAAGTTCGGGGACCCACACATCCTTGAATTGAACCCCGTCCCTGGGATTCTCCCCAACCCTGAAGACAATTCCTGTTTTCCCAAGGCTGCTCGAGCGGCTGGGATGACCTATGGGGAGCTTGTTAACTCGGTCCTGGATATCGCGGCAAAAAGATGTGGGATGCTATGAGATACGTCTAATTACTGTTTTGACAATGACTTAGACGATGTTCCATTTGATAGGGGATGTCATGCGCCGAAAGCTACTGATCGCAATCGTATATAACGAGCCTACCGTCCAGACCCGGGAGGGGAGGAAATTTATCTCGGAAACGGGGGTGCTACAAGAGGGCGCTAATAATAAGCTGACCACCGCCACAGGCGAACAGGTCCTCGTTGATTTGTCGGAGGTTGGTGTGGTCGAAGCAATGGAGGATATTAGGGCTGCGCTCATCTCTTTGGCGTACAAGGCGGTCATCTTCAACGTCGATGGCAATATCCACCGACTTATTGATTTCCTCGAAGAAGTGCAGCCGGACCTCGTCTTCAACCTCTGTGAGTCTCACGGCGCAGAGTCGATGGGGGAAATGTACATTGCTGGTCTTTATGAAGTGCTCGACATACCCTACACTGGTTCGCCACCGCTGACTCTCGGTACTGCCCTCAAGAAGGCCCGGGCCAAGGAAATCCTGGCGTACTACGGAATTCCCAGTCCAAAGTTTCGGCTGTACAAGGTCTCGACACGGATCACAGTCGACGAGTCGATGGAATTCCCGATGATCGTCAAACCCTCCCATGAGGACGCTTCCGTCGGGATCGATGACCAGTCAATCGTAGAACACCCAGCGGAGCTTCGCGGACGGATTCGGCACATCATCGAGAAATATGACCAGCCGGCTCTAGTCGAGGAATACATCCCCGGGCGGGAGCTGAACGTGGCGATCATCGGCAACAGTAAGCCGATCGTTCTACCGATATCGGAGATCGACTTTTCGACGGTGCCGGAGAACTTGCACCACATTGTATCCTATGAAGCAAAATGGGTCAAAGGGACTGCGATCTATGAAGAGACGCGCGGGATCTGTCCTGCTCCCCTTTCCTCTTCAGTGGAGGCGAGGGTGAAAGAGATAGCGCTCCAGGCGTACCAAATTCTCGGGTGTCGCGATTATGCGCGCTTGGATATGCGGCTCGCCAAGGACAATCAGCTCTATCTGCTTGAAGTCAATCCGAATCCGGACCTTTCGGACGATGCCGGATTCGCGCGGTCAGCTCGGCGGTACGGATTCACGTTTGCGGAAATGGTGGGGAAGATCGTTGAATTTGCGATTGAGAGGACGCCGTAGAGTATGAACAACCGGAGATGGGAAATGAAACGGTGCCCGGGCAGGACTTAACTTTACGGTTATCGTTTTGTATTCATCGTTATGCCGATCCGTTCCACAGTTCCTGAAGACCGCGATGAGATCAAGAACATTTTACATCGCACAGAGACGTTCAGTGAGAGAGAGATCGAGATTGCACTTGAGGTTTTCGACATCCACTTCGAGGATCCTGAGGAAGACTACGAACTCTATACGTGCGTCGACGAGAAGAACAAAGTCCTCGGGTACGTTTGCACTGGTCCTACTCCGCTCACCGAGGGCACATGGGATATCTACTGGATTGCCGTACGATCGGACGCTCAGGGTAAAGGGGTAGGAAAACAGCTGGCGGACTTCCTCGAAGATCGAGTTCGGTCGGCGCGAGGCAGACTCGTCGTTGCGGAGACGTCATCGAGCGAAACGTATGGCAGGGCGAGGAGGTTTTACGTCAAGCATGGTTACCATGAACTCGCGACTATCCTTGATTATTACAGACCGGGTGATCACTTGATCATCTACGGCAAATATCTCTAATTTCTCACTACACGAGGAGGATGGAGTTTACACGATGGAACTTTGGCAAGAGATGATGCGGCAGAGTGTAGATAGTTCGAAGGACCTGGTCGAGCGGTTTGGGTTCGACGAGGATCTCGCGGGGCGGTTAAATAAGCTGTTCCACATTCGTATCAACTCATACTATCTGGGATTAATCCGTTATCCCGGAGACCCCATCTGGCTCCAGTGCATCCCAGATGCACGGGAGCTGGAAGAAGACGGCCTGGTTGAGGACCCCCTGGCGGAGGATGCACATAGCCCTGTCCACAGCATCACCCACCGGTACCCGGACCGGGTCCTGTTCCTCGTCACGAGTCAATGCGGGATGTATTGCCGATTCTGTACACGGAAGCGAAAAGTGGGGGATTCTTCCAAGATCAACATGAAGTTCCTGCAGGATGGAATCGACTACATTAAAGCCCATCGGGAGGTTCGCGATGTTATCCTGTCGGGTGGCGATCCCCTGATGCTGACTGATTACATGCTCGAGAAGGTTCTGAAGGCGTTGCGGGAAATTCCGCACGTTGAAATCATTCGTCTCGGGACCAAGATGCCGTGCGTTCTTCCACAGCGGGTCACGCCGAAGCTCTGTCGAATGCTGCGAAATTACCATCCAATTTACGTGAACACCCATTTCAATCATCCCTGGGAATGTACTCCGGAAGCCAAATGTGCGTGTGAGATGCTTGCGGACGCTGGCTGTCCGGTTGGCAACCAGGCAGTCCTTATGAAGGGTGTGAACGACGATCCTGAGGTAATGCTCGAGCTCATGCGGAAGCTCCTCACTATGCGGGTGCGACCCTACTACCTCTACCAGGCGGATGCCACGAAAGGAACGAATTATTTCCGGACACCTGTTCGGGTTGGCCTCGAGATCATGGACAGGCTGCGGGGACATACCTCTGGGCTTGCAGTTCCACAGTACGTGATCGATGCTCCCGGTGGTGGCGGGAAGATTCCTCTCCTTCCGCAATACGTCCTCGGCCGCGCTGGGAACCAGATCATCCTTCGCAACTACAAGTATGAGATCTACACCTATCCCGACGTCGAGGAAGAAAACGGTATGGAAACAAAATCTGCTGAGCCGCTCTTTATGAGGAAAAAATCGAATCCAATAAGATCTCCGGAACCGGTGGAGACGGAGTAGGTGTAGGTCTCGTCGCTGTGAGTTCAGCGGAGGGGCATTCTGCGGTGCGGGATGCCCCTCCGTTTTTTCATGTTGCTTCCGACTGGCCATTTCTGTAGATTACAGCCTGCCTATGCGTATCCCTCAGGAAAAAATCGATGAAATTCGCGACGCAACGAACATCATCGAGATCATTTCACCGTATGTTCGATTGAGGAAACGCGGCAAGAACTACGTGGGCCTCTGTCCATTTCACAGTGAGAAGTCCCCTTCCTTCACCGTTAGCGCAGAGCGGCAACTCTATCATTGTTTCGGCTGCGGTGCCGGCGGAAACGTCTTCACGTTCGTCATGCAGCAGGAGAAGAGCTCTTTTGCAGAGGCGGTACGATTCCTCGCAGAACGCTCAGGGATAACGCTTCCACGACCGAATCAGTTCGGGGCTGCGGATGAGGCAGCCGCTACTGAACAGGATGCGCTGTATCAGGCAATGCGTACCGCGGGATTGTTTTATTACGATGCCCTCGTCAGTTCTCCTGAAGGGACACATGCCTTGGAGTATGTCCGTACCCGTGGCTTCAAAGACGAGGTCATTCGAAAATTTGGGCTTGGATATTCCCCTGCCAGCTGGGATGCACTCATCAAGCACGCCGAGGCAAGCGGCATCAAGATCGAGCATCTCGAGAAGGCCGGCCTCGTCCGCCGGCGGGAGGATGGTTCGTACTACGACTATTTCCGCGGACGCTTGATGTTTCCGATCTTTTCTGCGTCGGGCCGTGTCATTGCTTTCGGTGCGCGCAAGCTCCGAGAAGATGACCCTCTTGGCAAATACATAAACTCCCCCGAAACGCCCATCTTTGGGAAGAGTAACGTTCTCTACGGCCTTTTTCAGGCAAAGGAGGCAATTCGGGAAGCGGACAGTGCAATTCTCGTCGAGGGTTATGCTGATCTCATCTCGGTCTTCCAAGCAGGGGTGCAGAACGTCACCGCCTCGAGTGGTACGGCGTTGACGGAGGGACAAATCCATCTCCTCAGCCGATACACAAAGAATGTTGCCCTGGTCTACGATGCTGATTCCGCTGGGTCGAGGGCGGCGCTCCGGGGCGTAGATGTCATCCTCGAGAACAATCTCGATGTTCGTGTCGCCGAGCTTCCGATAGGGCAGGATCCAGACTCATTTGTCCAAAAGAATGGTGGCGAGGCGTTCCGGAAACTCGTAGAGAACGCGGTGTCGTTCATCGATTTTAAAGCTCGTACATATCAGGCGGAGGGGAAGTTTGCCACACCCGAGGGAAAAGCGGAAGCGGTCCGGTCGATCGTTCAATCGATTGCGAAGATCCCGGACGAGTTAAAGCGCAATTTTTACGTGAAGAGTGTGGCGGAAAAATACGACATCTACGAATCGATTCTCTTCCGGGAGTTAGAACGATTGACGAAGAGTCTGGACCGGATAGAGCTGAGAGGCGCAGCGATTCAGCAGGTGCCCGTCATCGATAAGCCGTTATACGATGCACCGCTGCGCACCGATATTCCGGCGGCCGAGCGCGACTTGCTCAAATTAATGCTCGAGCATGGCGGAGAAATGATGCGGTTTGTCTTTGAGCATGTGACCGTTGATGAGTTTCGCGACCAGCGTGTACGTTTTATCGTTCAGCGAGTTTTCGATCACTACAAGCACGAAGGCACGTTTGAAGTGAACTCGCTCATCAATGAACTCGAGGATGAGTTCGCCAAGAGCATCGTCACGAATCTGGTCTTCACCAGATACGAACTGAGCAAGAACTGGAGTGCGATTGGAGTAGACATTCAGGAACCGGATCAATGGCAGATTGCAAACGACGCGCTGGTAGCCTTTAAGAAGCGGGAAATCGATCGACGTATCGAGGACAATCAAAATGCCTTGCGAAACGCCGCTCAACAGGGGCGGGATGTTGTGCCGTACCTGGAAATTCATCAACAACTGCTTCAGGAGCTAAGGGGCCTCGAAACGGTGGGATTCCTGAAGCAGACTGATACCGACAGCTGAGGCGACCGTTCAGTGCCGTCTCGAGACGTGACCTGATCGTTCGCCGGCTTATCCTTCCTCACGGGTTTGGTTGAAAAACGCATTCCTGAGATGTTCGAAGCCTTCATTACTTAGCGTATTTATCACACTCCCCAGTTATGACTCAGGTTGACGGCTCGGGGGTTCTTGAGAATCCTGACCTGTTTGCTTCCGTGCCTGCACACCTCTGAGGTTTCCTGTGTCAAGCGATCTTGGTTGCGATTCCATTCAAATTCCAGTATCTTTGGAACTACGATTGAGCAGATCTTGCCTCTGACCTGCGTGTGGAGAAAACGCTTCGAAATATTCTGGTCGTCCGAACGGACAGGCTGGGCGACGTCGTCTTGACCCTCCCGATGCTACCGATTCTAAAGAAGCATTACCCACAGGCTCGACTCACGATGCTCGTCCAGTCGTATACCGCTGAAATCGTGGATGGAAATCCGTACGTTGACCAGATTCTCTTCTACGACCGCGGTGGACATGGGCGGCCCTTTGGCGAGTTACTTTCTGCAGTAAAATCAGAAGCATTCGATGCCTGTATCGTCGTGCATCCCAAATTTCGTGTCGCATTTCTCTTGGCTCTCGCGGGGATTCCGATCCGGGCTGGGACTGGTTATCGATGGTACTCCTTTCTTTTCAATCGACGAATATACGAGCACCGGAAGATGGGAGAGAAGCATGAAGTCGAGTACAACCTCGGCTTGCTCAAGGCCGTCGACATCGAGCCGAGCGCAGAGCGGGTTGAATTCGCAGTTACCATTCCACCCGAGGCTGAACAGAAGGCCAGCAGGTTGCGAGAGGGATTGGGGATCAGAAATTCAGATACGGTCGTTATCATCCACCCAGGGAGTGGTAGATCGGCACGCGACTGGAGACCTGTTCATTTTCGGGAGCTTGCGTCGCAGTTATCATCGAAGCCGGGAACAAAGGTTATCATAACCGGCGGGAAAGATGAAGGGCCACTCGTGCACGAAGTCTCGGGACCGAAGACAACGAATTGTATCCCCCTGTCAGATCAGTTGAGTTTGAAGGAACTTGCTGCCCTGATCCGATCGTCGGACCTGTTTATTTCAAATTCCACCGGACCTATCCACATCGCGGCGGCAGTGGAAACACCCGTCATCGGCTTCTACGCCAATGTCACGGTGGCCAGTCCTCAGCGTTGGGGTCCGTACACAACGAAGAAGAGGCTTTTTGTTGGTCAGGGCCCACTCAACTGTGTGAAGTGTCTGAAAAACGATACGGAACCGTGTGAGTGCATGGATCGGATACGGGTCGAAGATGTGGTCAACGCAGTCGAAGAATTGCTCCAAATGGCGAAATGACCGAGCTGCGTCGAACAGGGTGGGTTCTGTTGGTCTGGTGGAATCTCGTTCCACCACAGTCGACCGTAAGCCAGGACGATCCAGGAGTGCATGACACGGTCGCGATGGAAATTCCGCCGCTTCGCACGGTGGAGAATAATGCCTTTAGGGTGGGAGAATACCTGTTGTTCAACGTAAAGTACGGTTTCCTGAAAGCTGGAGAGGCGGTCATGGAAATCCCTGAGCTCGAAGAGATCTCCAACCGCGAATGTTATCGGATTGAGTTTGGAGTGAAATCTGTAGGATTGTTCTCCCTCTTCTACAGAGTGGAGGATCGGTATGAGACATGCCTGGACGTGAAGGGGATTTTTCCATGGCGCTATGAGCAGCATATCCGCGAGGGGAGCTACCGGCGAGACGTGGAGGCAGAATTCGACCAGATCAATCATGTTGCGAGAACCGGTCAAGAGGAATATCCGATTCCGCCCTACGTCCACGATGTCGTTTCGGCACTCTATTATATCCGGACGCTGAATTTCAAGAACGCTCGGCCCGGAGAAAAGTTCCCTTTGCACCAATTCTACAAGGACACAACCTATGCGCTTGATGTGAAATTTCGAGGACGCCAAACGATCAAAGTGAGTGCAGGAAAATTCCGATGCATCATCGTGGAACCCCTCGTTCAGGAGGGAGGACTGTTCAAACGCAGCGGACGAATCATCATCTGGATGACGGACGACGATCAGAAAATTCCCATTAAAATGACCACAAAGGTTCCGGTCGGTACGATCAGGGTGGAGTTACGGGATTACCGCGGTGTTAACGAGCCAATCCAAGCAAGAGTGAAGTGACCAAGAGAAGAGCCCGTGAGCAAATTTCATCAGATTGACCTGAGCAACGTCGAAACCATTTCGATCAGAAGTCGTAAGAGCAAAGTCCGCGTTAGCGATTTCGCGAAAGTTGTCGGTTCGAACCCCTCCTTCCGGAAGTTCGTGGATTCCTTGCCACGAATTCTTGTCGCGGAAGATTTGCGAAATCTTGCCGGGGACATCCACCGCTCAAGGCGAACGAAGAAGCCAGTCATCGTGCTCATGGGTGCACACGTCATCAAAGTTGGACTCTCCCCCGTTCTCATCGACCTTGTTAAACGGAAGGTGGTGACAGCCATCGGGATGAACGGTGCGGGGGTAATCCACGACGTGGAAACCGCGATGTGGGGAAAAACATCCGAGGACGTCTCGGAAAACATCCTTGACGGCACGTTTGGTATGTCAAAGGAGACTGGCGACTTTATCAACGAGACTCTCCTCAAGGCGTACTACGAAGGTAATGTGGGTTTTGGGGAAGCGATGGGGGGACGACTGAATGCGGTCAGAGCGCGGTACCGCAAGGTGAGCATCCTGGCAACTTGCTATCGACTGAGCGTACCGGTGACGGTTCATGTCGGAATCGGTGCAGACATCGTTCATCAGCAGCCGACGATGAGCGGTTCGGCAACAGGCGAGTTGAGCTTTCGTGATTTCAAAGTGCTTTGCAATGTCGTGAAGAATCTGCAGGGCGGTGGAGTGGTGATGAACTTCGGCTCGGCGGTTATCCTACCAGAGGTGTTCCTTAAAGCCCTTACCGTCGCGCGAAATCTTGGTTACTCTGCTCGTGGATTCACGACGGCAAATTTTGATATGCTTCAGCACTACCGGCCGAGGGTCAACATCGTCGAGCGGCCGACACAGGACGGTGGCACAGGGTATCAGATCACGGGACATCATGAAATCATGATTCCGCTCCTCGCGGCAATGATCAGGAGCGAACTTCGCTAAGATGGACGAGCTTCAGCAATCCGGACTTAGTCACGGGGATCCCAATGGAGAGGTCCAATCCCGGGAACCGCAGGTTCTCACCGACCGATCGAGTATCTCACCGATTCTTTACGGCATTATCGCGTTACTGGTAACATTGGTTCTGTACCAATTTATTGGGGGAATCATCACGATCTTCTTGGTCGGGACGAAAGTGACCAATGAAAACGTCGAATGGATGCGAGCGGCTACGATGGGAGGTCAGCTCCTCCTCCTTCTCCTTCCCACTTTCGTCCTGCTCAAACTCCAGACATCTCGCATCGGGGAGTTTATTCGATGGAAGCGACCATCGGGACGGGAGGTGTTCTTCGTTCTCGTATCCGTCTTCGCGCTTCAGCAGATACTCCAGGTGTACCTGTATCTCCAGGAGCAGATTCCGCTCCCAGAGTCGCTGGAGCCAATCTTGAAGCAACTGCGAGAGCTCATCGAGGCGACGTACAAAAGGCTCGTCACGGCTGATTCGATATCTGAACTCCTCTTCGTCGCAGTCGTCGTCGCGATCGTTCCAGCCTTCACGGAGGAGATCTTGTTCAGAGGCCTTGTTCAGCGGAATTTCGAGCTCGGCTTCAAGGGCCTGTGGGGAGTCATAGTCACCGGCCTCGTTTTCGGCATGTATCATTTCAACCCGTTCTCGTTCGTCCCCTTGTGTGTGCTGGGCATCTTTTTCGGGTACGTCGTCTATCGAAGCGGGAGCATCGTGAACGCAATCTTGGGACACTTTCTCAACAACTTTCTGGCGATTCTTGCGGTCTTTTATGGTATGGATGAGGAATTCCTCGTACAGGGTGGCTCCCCCGATGACGTGAGTCTTCAGACACTTTTGATCAATGTCGTGCTGTTTGGCGGACTGTTTCTTGCATCGACATTTGCGTTCGTGAAATCGACAGCCCTGAGACAGCAAACGGTTCTGTGAGGAATACTATGCCTTTCTGTTCGAATTGCGGTCGCGAGTACGATGAGGAGACTGCAGTCTGTCTCAATTGCAACGAACCGTTGCTCTCCGAAGAGCCTGTCTTCTGCGAGAACTGCGGTGAAGCAGTCGAGAGGGATGATCGATACTGTCCTCATTGTGGAACTCTGATTGAGGGTGAAGAGGAAATAGAATGCGAGAATCATCCTTCGGCGTCTGCGGGTGGGGTCTGTGTTGTGTGCGGAAAACCGGTCTGCGACGACTGCGCTCGCTCGAGGGGTGGGAAGGTTTTTTGTGAGGACGACAAGCACGTTCGAATTTATGAGGGATGGGCGGTTCTGCTCGTCACAGGACTAGATTATGAGGCTCAGATGGTGAAAGCAAATCTCGAGAGGGCTGATATTGAGTGTCTCGTGTTTTCTCAGCAGGATCATGTCTTGTTCCTCACCATCGGAGACCTGGCGAAGGTGAAGGTAATGGTTCCGAAAGGCAAGCTTCTTCAGGCGCAGAAATTGATCGAGGAACTGGGTCTGTTGGATGAGAACGATGCGGAAGAAGAGTGACCTGAATCCATTGGCTCTCTGTGAGGCTGTGAGAAAGTCCCGCCACTTTCCCATCCCAAAGGTCGTCGACTCCCTACATCATCGTTGATTGACCCGTCGAGGCTTCCTTTGGGAAAGGGGTTCTTCACGCCACGAAGTGTCACGAAGTGATCGCTTCGCGGGTGGGTTCGCCAAAGTGATCCTTTGGATCGGACGTGGTGCACCTTCGGGACTTTGCCATAGAAAGGGGCGGAAGGGGAATGACGGATTTCGTTGGGCAACATGTCGTGCGAGAGCAATACATCACGTTCAGTTCCGAATCAGAAGGGCTTCGATATCTTGAACCCCTTCAGGCAAGACGGTATGGTTGATGAGTGTACGGTAGGGGCGAGCGGCCGGAGGAGCCTGCTGACAAAACGTTCTCTTCTATTCATTTAGGAGGCAGTGAACTCAGATAATCTTCAAATCATAAGTTCATCCGAGCCCAAAGCCACCAAACTCCAAAGCCAGTGAGCAATCTTGCGGTTCGTGTCCTCGTTGCGGTGATCGCGATACCTATCGTCCTCTGGGTAGCGTTTGAGGGTGGGTTCGTGTTCTTTGTGTTCGTTGCTCTCGCTTCGTCGATTGCTCTCTGGGAGCTGTATCAACTGATGGAGCGAAAGGGGAGTTTCCCCGCAACAGCCTTGGGATTGGTGGGCGGTCTCGCCGTGAGTTTTTCCTTCATCTACGGAAGATTTCAACTTACGCTCCTTGAGTATGCGACTCAGCACCGCCTGATCCTGCCTATGCCCACGCCGAGACAATTCTTGTTCATCGTCCTGCTTCTCTTCTTCGTAGCGACTTTGTTGTATGAATTGTTTCGCAAGAAGGGATCACCGATTGCAAATATCAGCGCGACCGTGTTCGGTGTCGTCTACGTTTCATTGTTCTTTGGAGCTTTCGTTGGAATGCGAGAGTTGTTCGTTCCTGGTGATTTCCCCGCGTACAAGTACTTCGAACTTCAGGGTGCGTTCGTAACTCCAGAGATTGCGGAGAAAGTCTACGACTGGGGAGGATACACCGTCATTTCGATCTTCGCGATAATCTGGATATGCGATTCTGCCGCCTATTTCGGAGGCAGGGAGCTGGGGAGGCACAAGCTGATGGAGGATGTCAGCCCGCACAAAACTTGGGAAGGAGCCGCACTCGGTTTTTTTTTTCGCGATCGTTGCCTCGGTGTGGGCGAGATTCTTCGTCCTCGACTATCTGACTTATCCGGAGGCGATCGTCATCGGAATCATCGTCGGGGTGTTCGGACAGACCGGTGACCTCGTCGAATCGCTCCTGAAGCGTGATGCGGGAGTCAAAGATTCCTCACACTTGATCCCTGGACACGGTGGTGTACTCGATCGATTCGATAGTTTGATTTTTGTTTCGCCCCTCATTTACCTGTACCTGGATTTCGTCGTCTTTTAAACTTTCCAATCGGCTTGAGGCTACTCGTCACGTGCCGAAGTCCCGAAGGGACGGGACCTTTGGGGCAAGTTGTGCAGGAAACCCTATTGAATGTTCTGGACCATCTCCCTTACAAAATCGGATTCTAGCGGAACCACCTGTTCACTTCGTTGAAGGAGTGTTCCCATAAATTCAGGAGAATTCAGTGGCTTCGGTTCTCCGTTGTTCTTCTCGTGTAATACCCACTCGGGCTCCAGGTGCATTGATTGACAATTCTCGGATTAGTGGATATATTGCTACATGAGGTGACCGACGGAGGCACAGTGCGTGTCATCGAGAGTATTAGACGACGGGTAACTTTTTCAATGTTTGGGTTCTTCAGCTAGATGGGTTCGTTCAATCGACCAACTATACCGAACGAGGTGATGCTATGCATCGGGGGAACATCTGTATCGGTCTTCTTCTCACAATTCTCTCCTTGGATCTCGATGCCCAGGTGGAGCATCGCCAGCCTGCGCATCTGGAGGATCCAAAGTTCTACGTCGATGCCCTGAGTTTCGCGTCGGGCGACACGCTCTCAAGCCGTCTCGACGTCTTTGTCCAGGTGCCGTATGATGGACTTCGATTCGTTAAGCGGGGAAGCATTTTCATCGCTCAGTATGAGGTCACGCTCGACGTGTTTGACAGCGGTCAGAATCTCGTCGACGAGAAGATTTGGAAGGAAGAAGTTCGGGTTGCGAACTTCGACCAGACCATTTCGGAACAAGGGTACAATCTGACTCAACGCCATTTCACCATCTCTCCGGGAAAGTACACTCTCCAAGCCCACGTGCGCGACAAAGATTCACGGAAGGTGTTCCGCCTCGGAAAAGATATCTTTGTTCCGACGTTCGTGAACCGTCCGCTCAGCATGAGCGACCTCATGCTGGTCAGTCGGCTGACCGTCGACGGTGAGAAGAAGACAATTCAGCCCCTCGTCTCAGGCAACGTCGGTAACGAGTCGGAGGGATTTCATCTCTTTTTCGAGATCTATAACAGCACGGACTTGAACGAAGTTGAACTTACCTACCGGGTATTCAATGCGAAAAAAGAACTGGTTCTGACGAAATCGCTACTCGAATCGCTGCAGAAGGGACGCAATCAACTCTTCGTAGCAGTGGAACGGTCTGGTCTCCCACTCGGTGATTACACCATTTCTGTGGAAGCGCGGCCTGTCGGAGATGCCCTCGAGTCTGAGGAATACAAGAATCTTGTCGCTGTCTCAACACGCTGGATGCAGGTACGGTGGTCGGGCATGCCGGTTACAGTCAATGACCTGGACTTGGCAATCGACCAGCTTGTTTACCTGGCGAAAGATTCTGAGGTCGACCATATCAAAGAGGCGCAGTTAGACGACGAACGGATGGTTCGATTTCGGGAATTTTGGAAACGCTACGACCCGAGTCCGAACACAGTGCAAAACGAGCGAATGGAGGAGTACTACGCACGCGTGGACTACGCGAACAAGCACTTCAGCCATTACATCGACGGATGGAAAACTGACATGGGGATGGTGTTCGTTATTTTCGGCTCCCCGAACAATGTCGACCGCCATCCGTTCGATCATGACAGGAAACCCTATGAAGTCTGGTCCTACTACGATATCAATCGACAGTTTGTGTTCGTGGACGAAACCGGATTTGGCGACTACCGTTTGGTGACACCCATGTGGGATCTCTGGGACCGCCGGGGGAGAGACTTCTAGCAGAATTCCGACATCATGGTTTGCCTGTGAATTCATATCGAAGGCCATCCCATCGGAGGCGGGATGGCTTTTCTGGTTTATTGCTGCTTTGCAGAGTTGGGTTGAGTGGCGTCTTGTCCTTTCGGCTTCCATCATGCGCTTATACGGGAGGTCGTGTGAAGCGGATCGTGCTAGTCATACTCCTTTTTTCCCTTATCTCTACCGCCAATTCTCAGTCGCTGCTGCTTCGGTCCGTAGATGTACATGGAAACCGCAGCATCTCCACGGGAGAAATCCTCAGCTGGATGGATCTACAACCTCAGACTCCTTTCACGTTGGAGCAACTTCAGCGCGACTTGAAAACGATCACATCTCGATACTATCGCGTAGGACACTATTTTGCTGTCGTACAACCATCATTCCAGTATGCGCCTGACAGCAGTTCCGTTTCCCTTACACTGAACTTGACTGAGGGGCCGAGAGTGACTATCGGGACTCTCACCCTTTCTGGCAACGGGTTGATTCCCACGGAGAAAATTCTTGAGAGATTCGAGACGCGGGTGGGGGAGGTCCTCGATGAACGCCTCCTGGAACAAGACTTCGAACAGCTTTTGACTCTTTATGAAGTCCGCGGGTATCCATTTGCGAAGGTCAGAGTGGGCAACATTACGCTGGCAGAGGACGGCCAGTCTCTCGATATCGCGATTGACATCGACGAGGGACCGATCGTTCGTATCTCGGAAGTCCGGGTCGAAGGAAACTCGACGACCAAGGAGAGCGTTGTCATTCGCGAGACGCGCATCAAACTCGGCGAGGCTTACGACCACGAAAAAATCAGTGCGGTTCGTCCGCTTTTGATGCGACTCAATGTGTTTAGCTCTGTGAGCGACCCAGAACTGTACGTTCGAGGTGAGAAAGCAAGACTTCTCATCAAGGTCCGGGAGGGGAACACGAATACGTTCGACGGAATTCTTGGATACGTGCCCCCGACTGAAGTCGGGGGAGGTGACCAAAAGGGGTTCTTGACCGGTCTGGTGACGGTGTCGATGAGGAACCTCTTCGGAACCGCAAGAAGATTGCATGTACGCTGGCAGCGCGAGGACCGTTCGACTCAAGAGCTTGGCATTCGGTACCTCGAACCGTGGGTGTTTGGCATACCCGTGAACGTCGGATTGGGAGTCCGACAGCGTCAGCAGGATTCTTCCTACGTCAAGCGTCAGCTGGAGTTCAAAGCCTCCATGCTCGTGGCTGGCAACCTTAGTGTCGGAGCGACGTTCAACCGGGCTTCGGTTATTCCTTCGAGTGACCGCGAAACACCATCGCCTGTTTTGAAAAGCCGGACGACCCTGGTAGGCGTTGATCTGGAGTACGACACCCGGGACAACACGATCAGTCCCCGTGGAGGTCTCTACTACAGAACGGATTACCAGATTGGGACGAAAAAGATTACCAAGCCTGTCAACTCGGTCGCACAGGTTGACGATCAAGTAACCGTCCAGAGCTTGGGTGTCGATGTACAGTACTATGTCGCGACATTCTTTCGTCAAGTCTTGGCTCTGTCGCTTCACGGAAGGGAGGTGCGGGGGAGTCCGATTGACGAAAGCGATCTGTTTCGCCTCGGCGGCACCAATTCCCTACGCGGCTACCGGGAGAACCAGTTCCTCGGCTCCCGGCTCGTATGGTCCAACGTCGAATATCGATTCCTTATCGATCCCCGGTCATTTTTCTATGTATTTTTCGACGGAGGTTATTATTTTAGGCCCGGTGTTGACCAGGCGATTTCCGGAAATACTGGCCTGCAGTCTCCCGAGTCTGCCCAGGACTTCAAGTACGGGTTTGGAGTAGGCCTTCGTGTCGAGACGCGGTTAGGCCTGATCGGGGTAAGTTTTGCGTTGGGTGAAGGAGATACAATTAGCACCGGGAAGATCCACGTCGGACTCATCAACGAGTTTTGAATATCTCGCATGCGAAACCCGCAGGGCCTCTCGTCGGATACACTGCTGATGTTCGAGCGGGAGATCTGGAACCGGGGAGTCGATCTCATCGCGGGGGTTGATGAAGCGGGCCGCGGACCTCTGGCAGGCCCCGTGGTTGCGGCGGCGGTGGTCTTCCCCAGACGGAAATACATCGATGGCGTCAGGGACTCGAAGCAGTTGTCGGAGAAAAAGCGGGAAGAACTCTTTGACCCAATCCACCAGGAAGCGTTGAGCGTGGGTGTCGGGATCGTCGGTCACGAGACGATCGACGCCATCAACATTCGCAACGCTACCCTGGAAGCGATGATGTGCGCGCTGAAGAACCTGCGCGTCAGGCCGCAGTATATTCTCGTCGATGGTAACTTTTTTCTGCATCAAGAAATTCCCTGCCGAAACATCCTTAGGGGAGACGAGCAGTCCTTCACGATCGGAGCGGCTTCGATCGTTGCAAAGGTCACGCGTGACCGCCTCATGATGGACTACCATCTTCGATTTCCAGAGTATAATTTTGCGAAGCATAAGGGCTACGGCACTCGGGAACACGCTGAGGCAATCCGAAAATTCGGTCTCTGTAGCATTCACCGCACGTCATTCCATTGTGACGGATGGAGAAAGAACGTCTGACGGGCAAGCCGCCAAATACCCGTCGCCGAGTGGGAACTGCCGGCGAGGACCTCGCTGTTCGCTACTTGCGAAAGCAGGGTTACGAAATTCTCCAGACCAACTTCCGCTTCGAGAAGGCTGAGATCGACGTCGTAGCGCGGGAAGGCGATGCGTTGGTCTTCGTCGAAGTGAAGAGCAGAAGGAGCAAATCCTTCGGGGAGCCGGAAGAGGCAGTCACCCCACGCAAACAACAACAGTTGCGCAAAGCCGCAGAGGGCTATCTGTTCGAAAATGGTATTGAGGATGTGGAATGTCGGTTTGACGTGCTGGCGATTTATTTCCATGAGGGCAAGGCGTCCATCGATCACATCCAACATGCGTTCTGAGGCACGGTTGGCACGAACGTCGCGGTTCTGCTCATCATCTCACTCGCCGCGCTGGCGTTGGGCTACCGCTTTTACGGGAGATACATCGCGAAACTCATCGGTGTCGACCCGGGTCGGCCGACCCCTGCCGTCACGCTCAACGACGGGAAGGACTATTTTCCGACGAAGCCGGCCATCCTGTTTGCCCATCACTATGCTTCGATTTCGGCGGCAGGTCCGATCCTCGTCCCGTCGCTCGCAGTCCTGTAGGGCGTAGCTGCGACGTGGATGTGGATCGTCCTGGGAGTGATTTTCTT
>JAZGDE010000109.1:0-7210 GCA_036477295.1 Bacteroidota bacterium
CCTATGCAGTGGGATCCGACCTTTGTATGGATCTCAAAGGCGAAATCGAGCGGCGTAGCCCCCTTCGGAAGAATCTTCAGGTCGCCCTTCGGCGTGAACACGTAAATCTCATCCTGGTAGAGGTTGAGCTTGAAACTCTCCATCAGCTGCTGCGCGGGGGCTTCTTCGTCTGGACGGTCGAAGAGTTCACGAACCCAATTCACCCAGCTTTCCAGTTCCTCCTCGAGCGCCTCGGTGTTCTCCTTGTACTTCCAGTGAGCCGCCACGCCTTTTTCAGCAACCTCGTGCATCGCCCGCGTTCGGATCTGCACTTCGATCTTCTTTCCCTCCGGTCCAACCACGGTCGTGTGGATCGACCGGTACCCGTTCTTTTTCGGGACGGAGATGTAGTTCTTGAACCGTTCGGGGATGGGAAGGTAAATCTCCGTGATGATCCCGTATGCACCGAAGCAATCGTTGTTGTTCTCGGTATCGAGGATGATCCGCACCGCGAAGAGGTCGTAGATTTCTTCCAGCGGCTTGTCCCGATTGATCATCTTGTTATAAACGCTGAACAGATGCTTCGGACGACCGCTGATCTCGAACGTGAAACCTTGCTCCTTGAGCCGCTTCTCGATGGGCGCCACGAACTTCTTAATGAAATGTTCTCGTTCACGACGCTTGGCTCGGATCGAACGGGATAGATGTTCATATTCTTTCGGTTGGAGGTGCTTGAAGGCTAAATCTTCGAGCTCCCACTTAATCTTCGCTAAGCCGAAGCGATGCGCAAACGGAGCGTAGATCTCGAGGGTTTCCTTTGCAAGTCGCTGTTGCTTGTCGGCAGACAGATACTCGAGCGTCCGCATGTTGTGAAGGCGGTCAGCAAACTTCACGAGCATGACGCGGATATCATTCACCATCGAGAGCAGAAGTTTACGGTAGTTCTCGGCTTGGGTGACTTCGTGACTGCGAAAGATATCTGTGATCTTCGTGACGCCATCGACGATGGCGCCGATCGTGTCGCCGAATTCTTCGCGGACGTCCTTAACCTCATACTCGGTGTCTTCTGCGACGTCGTGGAGGAGGGCGCTTGCTACAGAGATGTCATCGAGAGGGACCTCGTTGGCGACGATTTGCGCTACTTCGTAGGGATGGTGAAAGTAGGGTTCCCCAGAGGCACGCATATCGTACTTGTGCGCGTTCAGGCTGAACTCAAAGGCCTTCCGGATGAGGTCCTCATCAACGGACTTGAGGTTTTTCCGACATGCGACCAGCAGCTCGTCGAGTTTCTTTTGGAGTTTTCCGTTTCCTGCTGTGAATACCATCAGCTTCTTCTCTCTCGATACCCCTGGACTACCTGTCTCCAGTCAACTAGGTCTCGTTCAAACCCCTTAACTGTCGTTAAATCTGAAGCTTATCGACAACACCAAATATACAGCTTCGGAATTAATTGTCAAGCGTGCGCCCGGTTGTCTAACCGTAGCGCTTCAACCAGGATTGAATTCAGACTTTTCAATCTTAATCGGTTCCAAAGGTTCTGTCACCGGCATCGCCGAGTCCGGGAAGAATGTACCCTTTAGAATTTAATCGTCGATCCAACGCCGCCGCATAGATTTTCACGTCGCGGTGTCTTGAGGACACTTTCTTCACTCCCTCAGGAGCCGCAACGACACTGACTAAACGTATTTTCCTTCCTCCCTTTTCTTTGATAAAGGAGATCGCAGCAGTGGCACTTCCTCCCGTTGCGAGCATCGGGTCGAGAACAAAAATGAGGCTCCGCTTGAGATTTTTCGGAAATTTTGAGTAGTAATTGATGGGCTTCAGTGTCTCTTCATCCCGGTACAGCCCGATGTGCCCAACCTTCGCCTCAGGAAGGAAATCGAGAAACCCTTCTGCCATCCCCAATCCCGCACGCAAAACCGGTAGGAAGACAATGTCCTCGGAAACCGAATGACCCGTCGTCTCTTCCAGCGGCGTACGGAGAACTCTCGGTTTGAGATGCAGATCTTTTGTCACCTCGAAAGCAATCAAAGAGCTGATCCGACGCAGGGTAGTCCGGAACCGACCGCGCTCAGTCCTTCGGTCGCGGAGAGTTGAAAGATCTCGCCGAATGAGGGGATGGTCAACGATGACAAGATTTTTCATGCGGTCGTAGTTTGATTCAATCGGTGAATTGACGCTTTGAAACATTTGCCGCAATGTGAATCGGGTCCCACAGCGGAGCGAATGGCGGCGAGTAAATCAGGTCCAGCTGAGCAACGTCATCGATGGTCAGTCGATGCTGGATGGCAACGGCGAGCGTGTTTGCCCGAAGCACAGCACCTTCCTTTCCCATGACGTTCGCTCCGAGCAACCTCTTCGATCGTTTATCCATGACCAATTTCACCGTGACATCTTCACTCCCTGGCATGATCCCGACCCTAGACTTTCCCGTTACTATTTCCGTCGTTACGATCAATCCTGCCTCCTCAGCCTCCATAGAACCCAAACCGACCTGGGCGACTTCAAGATCAAAGACTTTCACAGCAATCGCCCGAATCGCACCCTTGAATCGTGCGCTTCCGCCGGCTGCATTCTCCCCAGCCGTCCAAGCTGCTTTGCTCGCGACGGTCGCCAGCGGCAAGTACATCGGTCGACCACTGACAACGTTTCTGACCTCACAGCAATCACCCGCAGCATAAATCGAATCGATGTTCGTCAGCTGTCGCTCGTCCGTTTTGACGGCACCAGTCCTACCCACCAGAATACCCGATCGGCGGGCCAAACCGACGTTTGGTTCTACACCGAGAGACAAAATGAGGATTTCTGTAGGAAACGTTCCACGATCCGTTACCACGTGCGATATCCTTCCCGTGTGATCCTTCACCAGTGAGCTCGACCGCCCGCTCGGCACAAAATGGACTCCGTTCTCCCGCAGCTCTTCAACAACGCGCTCTCGAAACTCCAGCTCCAACCCCACCATCGGTAACGCATTTCGGTGAACCATGGTGACGTCAAGGTCGTTGCGGACCAAAGCCTCCGCCATTTCCATGCCGATATAACCACCACCGATGATGACCGCATGTTTTGGACTCTCATCCCTGATGTAGTTCTTGATTTGCAGACCATCCTCGAGGGTCTTGACGTGGAATGCATTGCGGGCATCCTCGCCCTCAAGTCCGAGGGTTCTGGCATTCGATCCGGTGCACAAAACCAACGAATCGTAACGGTGTTCGGAAACACGCTGCGTCTGAAAGTCCCTGACGACCACGATTTTCTTCACCGGCAGTATTTCCTCGACCCGATGGAGTGTTTTGACGCGCACTCCTTTCTTTCGGCCGAGTTCTTCCGGTGAGTAGACGACGAGCCGACTGCTGTCCTGAACGTCACCAGCGATATAGTATGGGACTTCACAGATACCGTAGGAGATATGTTCGCCCTGTTCGAACAGTGTAACCTGGACTCCGGGGTTCACCCGGAGAGCCTTGGCGCCAGCACTCGGACCTGCTGCCAAGCCACCGACAATCACAATTTGTTTTGCCATCGAATACGCCCAACGCAGCCGGCGGTGCTCTTATTTCCTCCTCATGACGATCGTCAGAGGAACCCCCTCAAACCCGAAGTGCTGGCGGATTTTGTTTTTGAGAAATCGCTTGTACTGTTCCTTCACGAGCTGAGGTTCGTTCGCGAAGAAGGCAAACACTGGCATTTTCCGCTGTATCTGAGTGACGTACTTGATTCGCACCTCTTTCCCGGACGTCGAAGTTGGCGGCCGCTTCCGGATCTCCTCAAGCAAGGAGCGGTTGAGATCGCTCGTATCGATCCGCTTCACGAGTTCCTTCTGAATCTTTTTTGCGAACTCAATCACCTTGTGGACCCGCTGTTTTGTTTTTGCTGAAATGAACACAAGAGGGATGAAATCGAAAACACGCAGAGCTCTTTGAAACTCTTTTTCAAAACGCTCTGCAGTCTTTGTCTCTTTCTGGATCAAGTCCCACTTATTGATCGCGAGCACTATTCCCCGGTTGCGTTCAACAACCTGCTGAATGATTCGAAGATCCTGTTTCTCCAGGCCGGTCGTCGCGTCCACCACGACGACTGCCAGGTCGCACCGCTCGAGACTCCTGAAGACGCGGATGGTACTGTAAAACTCCACGCTCTCCTTGATGCGGCTCTTCCGGCGCAGACCTGCGGTATCGATGAGGACGAACGCTTCGCCATGATACTTCAGTTCCGAATCGATAGAATCTCGTGTCGTCCCGGGCATTTCCAAGACAATCGCACGCTCGTGCCCCAGCAGGGCGTTCACGAGGGAAGATTTACCTACATTTGGCTTTCCAACAATCGCAATCTTCAGGCGTAGGTCTACGGCTTCCTCGACGTCGTTGGTCTTGATGTCACTGGTTAGGATGTCGAGAAAATCCCCAATTCCGCGACCCAGCAATGCCGATATGGCGAGGGGAGTACCAAGTCCCAATTCATAAAACCTGCCCACCTCCGGTTCGAGCCTATCACTGTCGACTTTATTCACTGCGAGGACGACGCGCTTGTTCGATCTGCGCAGGATGCGCGCGATGTCATCGTCTGTCGGCATGATACCCGAAACCGAATCGACCACAAGGACAACAGAATCTGCTTCCGCGATCGCAATCTTCGCGTGCTCGCGAACCGCAGCCTCAATCTGGCTCCCCGCCCGAGGGATGTACCCACCCGTATCGACGAGAGTGAACGACTTTCCAGCCCACTCCGCCTCTGCAGTATGGCGATCTCGCGTCACTGCCGGCGTCGCATGGACGATCGCTTCCCGCTGTCCAACAATGCGGTTGAACAGGGTTGATTTTCCCACATTCGTGCGTCCCACGATGGCGACGATAGCCCGACTCATAGACAAGGAAGGCAAGTATCTAATTTTGAAGAAGATAGCAATTTTCAGTGTGAATTGCAACGGAGGCCGATCCGGCGAGTCATCCTTCCCTCCGTGCAGCGCAGTTGTGGGCACTCGAGAGGCCAGTGTTCAGCGGATCAAAGTCGATCGATTGGCTCATCGACGCGACCGCTTCCAGAGCTCGGAGCGTATTCGATGTGTTCGGGTGTTTCGGAGGTGTTGACGATAACGAGTGGAATTGCTCTCAGGTGTGGGTCGCAGTTAAGGCTCGGAGGACTCCATGGCCGTCAGGTTTGGGAAGCTCCAAATCGAGAAGTATGAGACCCGGGAACGAAGACTTCCGCAAGTCTGTGAACGAAGATCCGCGGTAAAGGTAGTCCAGTCTTCCCTTCTCCACAAGATGAAATTCGCGAAACACCCTGAGCTTGCCCAAGATATGAGAACGCCATTGGCGTACGAAATGATGCAGGCGAAACTGAAAAAATGTCTCCAAAATCTCAGCTTTTCTGCGCTGCTATCTCTCTCTGCCGTCGATTCTTTCTGAGAGCCACCGCACGACATCTCGAATGCTTTCCTCACTGACGCTGTGTCCGATGGGATACTCCCGATACGTCAAACGAGTGGAGGTTTGGCTTAAGAGCTCCTTTGCGCGACGAGCAAACGAAACTGGAATCACAGGATCGTGAAGTCCATGTACGATGAAAACGCTAAGGGGGCCGAGATTATCCAAGCGAAACTTGAGACCGGAATTCTCTGGTACGTAACCACTGTGAGCTACCACTCCATTCACAATTTCAGGCTTCGTGAGAGCAATCGCGTAGGCCATCACGGTTCCCATACTGAAGCCGAGGAGATAGAGCCGCGAGGGATCTATCGGATATTCTCTCCGAATGTCTTTCAAGAAAGAACTCAGCCTGTCGTAGCTCTCCGCAAACTGTTTCGCAGCGGGCGTACCGACTTCAAGCACTTCGTACCACGCATAGCCTGCTCCGACGGTGAAGGGATGCGGTGCTCGAACGGATACCAAAAGTAAACGCTTATCGAGGTACGAGGCAAGCCCGAGCAAATCATTCTCGTCCGTCCCTCGCCCGTGCAGCAAAACCACGGTCGGATATGGCAGACCAGGTTTTTCTATCGCTGGAGGGATGACATGATAGACGAGAGAGGATTGTATTTGCTTCATCGGAAGTTATGGTTGCAGTGCCTCGAGCGGAGTCAATGAGGCCTCAATTTTAGAGCGCTTTCCTTCCAGCCAATCCGGTAGGGCCAGTCGTGTGCCGAGCATTTTCTCTTCTTCGTCGACGAGAAACCCTGGACCTGTCGTCGCAATTTCGAGAATGTGGCCATCCGGATCGCTGAAGTAGATCGACTTGAAATATGTTCGGTCAAGCACTGGTGTCACCTGAACTCCTTGAGAGAGGAGTCGTTCGCGCCATTGCACCTGGGCCTCGTTATTTTCAACCGCAAAAGCGAAATGATGAGTCAGTCCCGTTCCCATCCTTCCCCGTTGCATTTTCTTCCCCTCATAGCCGAAATATGTAACCACGGTCCCTGGAGAACCGTCATTCACACCGAAGTACCAGTGCGATGCGGTCGGGTCGTCGAAGTTCAAGGTTTTTTTCACGAGGCGCAACCCGAGGGTTTCTGTGAAAAAGGCTGCGGTCCGTTCGACGTCCGATGCAATCGCGGTAATGTGATGAAGTCCCTGCAATCTCATATCCTCGGAGAGAGAGTTTATCGGTTCGGGCCAGGTGAACGCCGCAATCTTCACCTCGTCTCTTCCATCGCGAGTTAAATTGCGAGGCGGCGAAATGAAATTCGTCCCAAGCTCATCCGCTTCCTCGTCTACGGCAAACCCGCTTCCTCTCGTAGCAATTTCAAGGATGATTCCGTCCGGGTCAGTAAAATAGATCGAACGGAAATAGCATCGGTCGTAAGGACCTGACACAAGCACCCCGTGGTCAGTCAACCAACGCTTCCATCTAAGTTGTGCGTCTTCGCTTTCAACGAGGAGCGCAAGATGGTGCGTCGTTCCGATCCCCCACTGGCCCCGAGTACCTCGAGGCTGCCCGGGGCGAAGGTATCCCCACACAAAGAACGTCAGAAGCGTTCCGGGTCGACCGATTCCATCTCCAAAATACAGATGATAGCTTTCCGGGTCGTCAAAATTTACGGTCTTCTTGACCAAGCGCAGTCCGAGGACAGACGTGTAGAAATCCACCGTCCTCTGGGCAAGTGCGCCAATCATGGTGATATGGTGAAGTCCCAGGATGCTCATATTCGATTCCCAATCAAAACACAAAAAGCGAGATCGTTGTCGAACTCGCTCCCGGTTTGGATGCCAAGAATACCGTCACAAAATTGCTA
>JAZGDE010000011.1:0-6477 GCA_036477295.1 Bacteroidota bacterium
GATCTTCTGATGGATGCCGGTGATCTTTCTTCCGTCCGCAGATACAGCTCCTTGCTGGATGAGTCTCCGGGCCTCACTCTTTGAGGAAGCCATTCCCTCCCGGACGATCAGATCGACGAGGAGGATCTCTCCAGGCTCCAGACGCTCGATCTTTCGGATGTCTTCTGGGGTCTCCTTCTTAACGTAGACCTTATCGAATTCCTCTTCGGCCTTCTTTGCTGCCTCCGGATGGTGGTAGATCGAAACCAGCTCTCTCGCCAGCCGGCGCTTCAGGTCCCGCGGATTTACCACCTTCTTCTCTAGTTGTCTCCGGATTGTTGCCAGCTCCTGCGGCGAGATGTCGGTGGTGAGAAGAAAATAATCGTAGATGAGGGCGTCTGGTATGGACATCGTCTTACCGTAGATTTCCTTCGGCGGTTCGGTGAAGCCGATGTAATTCTCCAGTGATTTGCTCATCTTCTCTACACCGTCGGTTCCGATAAGTATCGGCATGGTGACTGCTACCTGCGGTTCCTGTCCGTATTCACGCTGGATATCACGAGCAACCAGCAAGTTGAACTTCTGGTCTGTTCCCCCGAGCTCGACATCTGCATGGACCATTACCGAGTCCATTGCCTGCGCGAGCGGGTAGAGGAACTCATGGATTCCTATCGCATCCCCTTGCTTGTACCGGCCCGTGAAATCGTCGCGCTCTAACATGCGCGCGATCGTGTAGTGGCTCGCGAGTCGGAGCACATCCTCGAAAGACATTTTTCCCAGCCACTCTGAATTATAGTGCATCTTCACTTTCTTCGTGGAGAGGATTTTCGTCGCCTGTTCAAAGTAGGTCTTTCCGTATCGACGTGTCTCATCGAGGTTGAGAGAGGGACGCGTTTTGCTCTTGCCCGATGGGTCACCAATCATGCCGGTGAAATCGCCCACGATGAGGATTGCCAGGTGACCTAACTCCTGGAACTGTCGTAACTTGCGGAGGACCACCGAATGTCCCACGTGGAGATCCGGTCGGCTTGGATCACATCCGAGCTTGGCGTTGAGCGGAGTCTTCGTCTTGATGGAGCGCTCGAGCTTTTTCACAAGGTCTTCTTCCGGAATGATCTCCGAGACCCCGCGCTTGATTACGTCCATCTGTTCGTTAACGGTGGGAAACAATTTCGCTGGTTGTACCCCGTTCTTGGATGGCGATAGGGACAAGTCTACCGTCGGTATTGTCGTTCGAGTTCACGCTCGATCTCTCGTTTCTTAATCGACTCCCGCTTATCGTACGACTTCTTACCACGAGCGATACCGAGCTGGACTTTGGCGATGCCGCTTCGAAAATAGACCCGAAGCGGAATTAACGTCTTTCCTTTCTCGGCGACGTTGCCGATGAGTCTTCGAATCTCGCGCTTGTGAAGGAGGAGCTTGCGTTGTCGTCGTGGTTCGTGATTGTTGATGTTGCCGTGTTCGTAGTGCCCGATGTGCATTCCGACGAGCCAGACTTCGCCCCTCTGAATGACCGCGTAGCTATCCTGAAGGTTGCCTTTCCCTTGCCGGAGGGATTTTACTTCGGTACCTTTGAGCATGATCCCTGCTTCAAAGGTGTCCAGAATAGAATACTCATACCTCGCTTTTCGGTTCGTGACCACGACCTTGTCATCCTGAGGGTCGGTCATTCCAGTGCTCATAAATTTATGCCATTATAAAAAAATCCTGTCAAAAAATCAATTGCCTGCAGCCCTGAGGGATGTGTTGAGGGTGCAAGACCCAGTCCGGCATGTTTATTGACTTTTAGCGGGTCAATAGCTATATTTTTTCTGGATTGGCTTGAATTGTTCCTTTCATTCACTGCTCACATGATTCGAGGTCCCAGAAGTGTTGCAAAGAACACTCATGCGAGGAACTGGCTCACTCACATCGGTGGGACCCTGGGCAGAGGAATTCCGATCCAACTGGCGTGCTGAAACTCATTGGCCTTGGCAATTACTGGCTGAAGGGAATATTCTATTCCCTTTTTTTGTTGTATCGGACGAGGATTTTTCCTCATGGCAGAGAAATCATATGATGTAGCGATCATTGGAGGTGGCCCGGGTGGGTACGTAGCGGCGATCCGTGCCGCGCAGCTGGGTCTCAAAACGGTCGTCGTTGAAAGGGATCGGCTTGGTGGAATATGCTTGAACTGGGGCTGTATCCCTACAAAAGCCCTCCTGAAAAATGCGGAAATGTACCAACGACTGCAACGCGCGGGAGAATGGGGATTCTCTTTCGAGAACCTCAAGGTCGATTTCGGTAAAGTCATCAAACGGAGCCGCGACGTCGCAAACAGGCTCTCAAAAGGGGTCGAGTATCTCTTCCGAAAGAACAAGGTCGAACACATCTCTGGCTCCGGCAAGCTTGCTGGTAAAGGTGTCGTCGAAATTTCCAGGGACGGCAAGTCAATCGACAAGATTTCGGGGAAACACATCATCGTCGCAACCGGTGCACGGCCCAGATCGATACCGGGAATTGCCATCGACGGCAAGAAGGTCATCTCCTATTTTGAGGCCATGGTCCCGTCGGACATTCCAAAATCTATGGTCATTATCGGTGCAGGTGCGATCGGTGTTGAGTTTGCCTATTTCTACAATGCGTTTGGAACGAAGGCTACTCTCATCGAAATGATGCCGAATATTCTTCCCGTCGAGGATAAAGAGCTCACCGACATTCTCACGAGCGTTTTCAAGAACAGCGGCATGGAAATCTACACCGAAGCGAAGGTCGCATCCGTTCAGACCTCGAAGGAAGTTGTGGTCTCCGTATCCACGAAGGAAGGGAAGAAGGAGATCAAAGCGGACACCGCGTTGATGGCTGTCGGTGTCTGCGGAAATGTTGAAAACCTCGGCCTTGAAGAATTTGGCGTCAAAGTCGAAAAAGGGTACATTAAGACCGATGAGTATTATCAGACCAGCGTGCGCGGGATCTACGCAATCGGCGACGTCATCGGCCCGCCCTGGCTGGCTCACGTCGCATCTGCGGAGGGGATCTGCTGCGTCGAAGCAATTGTGGGAACGAATCCTCCGACGATCGACTACGATAATATTCCGGCGTGTACGTACTGTCAACCACAGGTGGCGAGCATCGGACTGACGGAAGAGAAAGCAAAACAGAAGGGGCTTCAGGTGAAGATTGGACGATTTCCGTTCCGTGCAAGCGGCAAGGCGTTGGGCATCGGAGAGACTGAGGGGCTGGTCAAACTAATCTTTGACGCGAAGTACGGAGGACTCCTGGGCGCCCATATCCTCGGTTCCGAGGCGACGGAAATGATCGCGGAGCTTGGTATCGCGAAAACCCTGGAGACAACCGCCGAGCAGATCATCAAGACAGTTCACGCACATCCGACGCTCTCGGAGGCGGTCATGGAAGCTGCGGCGAACGCCTGCGGACAGTCGATCAACATCTGAGGAGTGCATCTGGGAGCTCGAGATCAAAGAACGATGGAATGTCTGGCCGTTGACATTGGGTTGAGCGCTTACGATGAGGCGTGGGATCTCCAGCGCCGTGTGTGGAACGCGCGGGTCGAAGGAAAGATCCCGGATGTCCTGATTCTGACGGAACACAGGCATGTCTATACCCTCGGGAAGAGCGCGAACGAGAATCATCTTCTCGCAAAGGAGGAGGAACTGAAGCGTAAGGGTGTGGATGTGTATCAAATCGACCGTGGAGGCGATATCACCTATCACGGGCCCGGTCAGATCGTTGGCTATCCGATTCTGGACCTGAACGACTACTACCTTGACGTCCACCGGTACCTTCGCGACCTCGAAGAGGTCATCATTCGAACCCTGCGAGCATCTGGGATCGATGGAGCACGGGTCGAGGGGATGACAGGTGTCTGGGTCGGAGCAGATAAGGTTGCTGCGATCGGAATTAAGGTCAGCCGATGGGTCACCATGCATGGATTTGCGTTCAACGTGAACACCGATCTTTCGTACTTCGACCGCATTATTCCGTGCGGCATCTTCCACAAAGGAGTGACATCCATGCGACAGGTACTGGGACCTCAGGTGGATATCAATCAGGTCCGGGCCGATCTTCTGAGAAGTTTCGACTCCGTGTTTGATGTTGCAACAAAACCAATTTCGATATCTGCATTCAACGAGTTGCTCGACTCAGAATTCAAGAAGGAAACGGAATGGCTTCACCAAGAAAAGTGACGCAAGGCGGCAAAAGCAGAGGTTCCGAGGCGGGGAACATACTGGTGGAGACGCCAGTGAAGGAACTGATGCGTGAAAAGCTTCTCGCGGCATACCAGAATATGCTGCTGGCGAGACGGATGGATGAGAAGATGCTGCTCTTGCTCAAGCAGGGCAAGGTATTTTTCCACATCGGTGTTTCTGGTCACGAGGCCATCCAGACAGCCGTGGCCCTGGCGCTGCGTCCAGGTTTTGATTGGGCCTATCCGTACTATCGCGGGCTTGCCTTCTCGCTTCAACTGGGAGTAAGTGTAGACGATGTGCTTCTAAATGCTCTCCACCGAGCCGCCGACCCGAGCACAGGGGGTCGACAGATGCCCGCGCACTATGGCGACAGGAAACTCCGGATTCCGACACAGTCGAGTCCGACGGGCACTCAGTACCTCCAGGCAGTCGGAACGGCGATGGGCGTCGCGAAGGATGGTTCTGAGGAGGTTGTTTACGTTTCTTCGGGCGAGGGTTCGACCAGCGAAGGGGAATTTCACGAAGCCGTGAACTGGGCAAGTCGCGAGCGATATCCGGTCATTTTTTGCATCGAGAATAACAAGTGGGCGATTTCAGTTCCAATCAGCGACCAGGTCGCTGGCGATTCCGTCTACGAGATGACCGCTGGATACCGCGGGCTGAATCGGTATCTGGTCGATGGAACAAATTTCCTCGAATGTTACAAAGTCGCGGTGGAAGCTATCGAGAAAGCGCGTAGGGGAGAAGGTCCTGCGCTCATCGATGCGGATGTCGTGCGTCTACTCCCGCACTCCTCCTCTGACGATCACTCAAAGTATCGGAGCAAGGAAGATATCGAAGCAGACCGCCGCCGTGATCCGATTCTATCGTTTGAACGCTACCTGATCGAGCAGGGTATCCTCGCTGAGGCAGAAAGCGAGCACATGCGGCATGAAATCATCCAGCGGGTGGATGAGGCAGCGGATCGGGCGGAAAACGAGCCGCTTCCAGACCCGACCACTGCCGTGATGTACGTCTACTCCCCTTCGCCGATGGTGTCGAAGGAGGGGTTTGTTGAGCCCGAGCACTCTGGGCAGAAGATCGTCATGGTCGATGCCGTCAACCATGCGTTGGCGGAAGAGATGGAACGAAATCCCAGAATGCTCATTTACGGCCAGGACGTAGCGGGGAGAAAAGGTGGAGTGTTCACGGCGACAAAAGGATTGACGGAGAAATTCGGACCCGAACGAGTGTTCAACTCGCCTCTGGCGGAAGCGAGCATCGTGGGGACCGCGACCGGACTTGCGCTGCGCGGACACAAGCCGGTCGTCGAAGTGCAGTTTGGTGACTACATCTGGCCCGCGATGATGCAGTTGAAAAACGAGCTCGCGATGTACCGTTATCGTTCGCACAACACTTGGAGCTGCCCCGTCGTCGTGCGCGTCGCCGTGGGTGGCTACATCCATGGCGGTCACTATCACAGTCAGAACATCGAGAGTATTTTTCTGCACTGTCCAGGTCTGCGCATTGTGTATCCCTCAACCGCAGCGGATGTGAAGGGTCTGTTGAAAACAGCCTGTCGCGAGGAAGACCCTGTGCTCTTCCTCGAACACAAGGGGATGTACCGACAGAGCTTCGCTGGTTCGCCTGAGCCCGATGCAGATTATCTCTTGCCGTTTGGTCTCGCGAAGGTGGTCCGCGAGGGCGAAGACATCACCATCATCACGTATGGAATGATGGTTCAACGCTCATTGGAGGCTGCACGAAAGTTGGAAGACCAGGGAGTCAGCGTCGAGGTGGTTGATCTCCGGACGCTCAACCCGCTCGACGAAGAGACGATGTTGAACTCGGCCAAGAAAACGGGGAAGGTACTCATCGTCCACGAGGACACCCGGACGACCGGGTTTGGCGGAGACCTCGCCGCGATCATCATGGAAAACGCGTTTCAATACCTCGACGGACCGGTCTTGCGTGTGGCTTCAAAGGACGCGCCGATCCCGTACTCGCCCCCACTCGAAAGCGCGGTCCTCGTCCAAGAACGTGATATCACCAAGGCACTCGAAGAACTGGCCCGTTTCTGAGGCCAATCATGAGCGACAAGAATGTAATATGACGGTTGCTTCATTGGGAACGTACAGTGGCCGAGTTCGAGGAATTGAAATACTGCGATCGATGGTAATGTGTTAAGCATTAGAGGAAATCCTATGGCAAAAGTTGAAGTTATCATGCCGCAGATGGGGGAAAGCATCACTGAAGGAACGATTGTGAAATGGAGTAAGAAACCCGGCGACAAGATCAAGAGGGACGAGACGTTGCTGGAGATCAG
>JAZGDE010000110.1:0-2006 GCA_036477295.1 Bacteroidota bacterium
TACCGCTCGAGACCGCGTCCACGGTAAATTCGGACTCTAGAACATGCTCATTTGGTCGGGAGGAGAGCTCACCCCAGCTTAGTTTGAGCTGCTGTCGCACCAGATGAGAGCCTCCTTACTAAATTCGTCTCATTGTATTCAAAGATCCAAATCCCTATCTTGGCCTCACACGAAGGAGAAACACAATGCCCGACTCATCCTCGTACTTCGCACGCGTTGCCTCACACTGGGACAATCTCCGTCAAACCTATCTTGATGAATCGGTAATCATCAACGCGTTAGAGCAGGCGATGCCCTCCTCAGAGATGACCGTGGTAGATCTGGGAACAGGTACTGGTTTTGTTGCCGCCGCACTCGCTCAACACGCCAGACGCGTCATCGGGATCGATGCGTCAGCGGAGATGCTGAAAGTTGCAAAGGTCAACCTTCAGAAGAAGAAGGTCGAAAACGTAGAATTGATGGTGGGAACTGCAGAGAACCTCGCAATCGGGAACGGTTCAATCGATATCGTGTTCGGAAACATGGTTCTCCACCACATTCCGGAACCGACCGCTAGTTTCGCCGAAATACATCGAGTGCTGAAGAAAGGCGGAAAAGTCATGCTGACCGATCTTGACAAACACTCGTACGAGTGGTTCCGCGAAGAGATGGCAGACCACTGGCTCGGCTTCGACCGGAAGGACATACGGGATTGGATGGAAAGTGCGGGATTCAACAATGTGAGGGTGGACTGCGCAGAGACCGACTGCTGCACGAACGTCCCCGACTCTGGTCCTGAAGTCAAAGTCTCGGTGTTCTATGCCTACGGCGAAAAATCCTGACATGCGTGTGCTGTTCGTCCGCCTCGGAAATGCTTGCAGCAGCCCGGACGAGTGGAAACCGAGGTACTTCCTTGTCACCTGGGCGCTGAAAAGGTTGATGTCCACAGTGCGGGAACGCACGCTTGAACTCTCAATCCATTGGCGGTTAAGGCGATGGAAGTACGGGGAATTGATATTTCTCACCAGTACTCGAAATCCGTCGACCGTTACCGTGATGAGTCGTTAGATTATCCGGTCACTATGCATGAAAATGAGAAAGCACAATGGCCGGTTTTTCCTGACGCGCAGGCTATTCTCTATATGGAGCGTTAAGGTCCAGGTGAATATGGAAGGAATTCTCGAAGAACGAATTCCTGTATTCCAAAATGTCGGTGAGGACCTCGAAGGAAGGATCAAGCGGTGGCTGAACGATCTAGAGGAAACATCAAGGAAGGCCTGATCGAAACTGATCGCGGAGATCAACGATGTGTGCAGCAATCGCATTGCGAGTCTCAACCGCACCTCTCACGAGTCCGCTGTATAGATGCTGGTGCACAATCCCGCGCATCTTCAGTTGCATCAACGCCTTGATCACCTGATTGCTCGTGACGAGAGCACGCTTGCACTTGGCGATGTTGCCGCCGAGCACGTCCAACTCCGTTCCCATTTCAAACCCACCCGCAATTTTGGCAGCGGCAAGCAGGGATAGACTCAGGAACTCGACGACCGTGCTATCTTCCTTCATTTCCGGCGACAACGAATCGACAAAGTTGCTCACCGACAGCGCAAAGTCGTAGGCAAGTCGAAATGCCGGTAAGCGATCAAGGGCGGCATGGTGATCATCGTACCCTTCATAGCCAGCAACTCGCTTCCACGATTCTCCCTCCAGCTCTTCATCAACTTCTGAAGAATATGGAGGCAGTTCTCCCTCCTCGATCTCGCTCTCGAAGCCCAGGAGGGAGGACCATCCCATTGCCTCTGCGATGTTTCTCTTCTGATCCGGGTCGCCGGTGCTTTTATAGAAGAGTTCAAGGTACTTGTCGAGCTTTTTCTCTTGTTGGCGCAGGAACTTTTCCCAACGAAACTCATCCCATATTTCGTTATCGCCAACGTTCATCCTGCTCAACTCCTCGCTATTCGACCTTCGATGGAAAGCTCGCCCACCGGCGGGCAAATTGATCATAGATCATTGCCGCCGCTCCCAGT
>JAZGDE010000111.1:0-37680 GCA_036477295.1 Bacteroidota bacterium
CATCGGGGATGATCGACGCTCCTGTTGTCGTAAAGCCGGAAATGACCTCGAAAAACGCATCAGTGAAGGAGGAGACGGTACCGGAGAGCAGCAGCGGAAGCGAACCGAAGAGCGAGCACAACAACCAGCCGAACGTAACAACGAGGTAGCCCTCTTTTGCGTGAAGAGTATTGTCGTCCAGGTTCCTTTTTCTGTAGGCAAGCCAAAAAAATAATCCTACACCCACTGAGATAAGGGACGAAAAAACGAAAGCTGTGACGGTGGCATCACCGTAATAGAGGGAGAAGGGAATAGGCAGGAGCATCGCTACGCCGGTGCCGAAGACGAGAAAACCGAGGATTGAGACGACCGGTCTGAAATTCATGTCCAGGAGACAGGAGGCGACCGCAGTTACTTATTGAATAGCTTCTCCACGTGCCGAATCGCTTGCGGCAGCGTGAAGACGATCACACGATCGTTCGGCGCCACTTTCGTTTTTCCCACCGGGATCGTCACGGAACCGTTGTGGATTACACAGCCGACGAGCGCTCCTTCTGGAAAATGGATGTCTTGGAGGCGCTTCTTGGTTACATCGGAGCCGGGTTGTGCGACGAGCTCGATCACCTCAGCATCGGCGCCGTGGAGGGTAGCGACGGAGACGATCTCTCCTTTCCGGATGAACTTGAGGATAGCGTTTGCCGCGGAAATATTTTTGTTGACCGCACTGTCTAGACCAATGGACCCGGCAAGAGGAAGATAATCCTGATTTTCGATCAGGGCGATGGTCTTATCAACTCCGAGATGCTTCGCCATCAGACAGGAGATGATGTTGGTCTCCTCGTCGCTCGTGGCTGCAATATAGGCATCCATATCGATCAAACCTTCTTGGACAAGGAGATCGATGTCCTTTCCTTCACCGTGGATGACAAGTGTCTTTTTCAGATCGTCTGCAAGGCGATAAATCTTATCCTTGTTGGACTCGATGAGTTTGATGTTGATGTCCTCTTCGAGTAACTGCGCCACATGCTTTCCGATCTTGCTGCCGCCAAGGATCATGATGTCATGGATGGGTTTTTCCTCCTTCCCCGCCAATCTCAGCATCTCGGGCACGTACTCGCTCTTCGAGATCACATAAACCTGATCCCCTCGTTTGAAGACATCATCCCCAGTTGGGATGATCGTTCGGGGTCCGCGCGTGATGGCTACTGAGCGAAACATGATATTTTCATACTCTTGGACAACTTCGCTCAGCTTTTTATTAATAATTGGACTTTGAGCATCAAGGCGAATTCCGAGGAGCTGGACTTTTCCCTCTTCAAATTCGAGCACATCGGTCGCGGAGGAACGAACGATCAACCGCACAATCTCCTGTGCCGCGATCCCTTCTGGGTAAATGGTCAGATGAATGCCACACCGCTTCAAAGAGAAGAGAGGGTTTTCTGCAGTGAATTCAGGATTGCTGACGCGGGCCAACGTTCGTTTCGTTCCGAACTGATGCGCTATCATACAGGTAAGAAGGTTGGTCTCGTCGGACGATGTAACAGCGATCAGTATGTCGGACTCCTCTACACCCGCCTTCTTGAGAAGACTCGGGCTGGTGCTGTTGCCTTCCAGCACCATCACGTCACAGTGCTCGTTCACGCGTTCGATCCTCTCCGCATCCTTATCAATGGCCACAATATCGTGCCCTTCTTGAGAGAGTACTTTGGCCAGGTGAAACCCTACTTCTCCAGCACCTATGATCGTAATTTTCAAGAAGATACCTCCTCAGTATGGTGCATCCTGTTCGTCAAAATCGCTCCAATTTCAGGAATTTTGCTCAGAAAAACAAGTTTTCCGGCGTCGTGTCAGGACAGGCCACAATCAGATGGCATCTCCTCTACGGTGGAAAATACAAAGGGCGACAGAGACGATGGCAGCAGTTTCTGTCCGGAGTCGGCGAGGGCCCAGGGAGGCTGGTACGCAGTTATGGTGTGCGGCGAGCTCCAACTCTTCTTCACTGAATCCCCCTTCAGGCCCGATCAAGATCAAAAGCGACCGCGCTGTCTGTTCAGTGGTGAGCACAGCCGCTAAGGGGCGTGCGGTGTCGAGCTTCTCGTGGGCGATCAGCTTGATGTCAGCACCGCGCTGGAGAACCTGGTCAAACGTCGTGAGCGACTCGATCTCGGGCAAGACGGCGCGACCGGATTGCTTCATTGCCGCGACTGCGAGTGGTGTCCACCGTTCTCGCCTCGCCCTTGATGGGATCGTGTATTTCGTTTTCAGCGGGACAATCCTCTTCACTCCGAGCTCCACAGTCTTCTCCACCAGAAAGTCGAACCTCGATGGATTACGCAGCAGCGCTACCGCGAGCGTTACTTCGACCTCAGGTTCGGTCTCCGGTCGAGTCGATCGAACGATTGAACATTCCGCTTGCATTCGATCGATGCGCTCAATGACGCACTCGTAGAGAATCCCCATGCCGTCCATAATGAATATCGTGTCGCCGGCTTTCTTCCTGAGAACCTTATGGAGATGCTTGAACTCGTCACCGGCGACGACGAGGGTGGAGGCGGAAATCAGCTCAGGAAGAGTGTGGAAATAATCCATCGTCAGAACGCCGCCTTCAGGTCTACGATGAATTCGCCTTCTTGCTGCTCGTTCCACGCGTACTCTGTGCGTACGATGATGCCGTACGGCAGAGAGAAGTGGAGACCCGCACCGTATCCATTGATGAGGTTCGTGAGGTTAAGGTTCTGCGGACGGAACCAGACTTTCCCTGCGTCAGTGAACACCGCAAGGTTCATGCCGAACCGCCAAATCCGGAGCGCAGGCAAGGGGATAAAATCCACCGTGAAGTATTCAGGCTTCAGGAGTGGAATGCGCACTTCCGCCGAGAGGCCGAGAATATTCTCCCCTTCGTAGATTTTCGAGAAGTGCCCTCGGATCCGCTCCGCGTACCCGAAATAGACGTGTGCGTAGGGCGGAACGAGACCGCCGCCACTCAGCGTCCCGAACGATCGGGCGGCAACGGTCAGATCCAGAAGTCTCGGTATCGGAACAAACTTTCTGAGGTCCCATCTTAATCGATAATAATCCACAACACTTTCTCCCAGTCCATACCGTGCAATGGAAAGAGCTGCGTACGTTCCTCGAGTGGCATATTCCTGCAAGTCGCGCGAATCGTACGTGAAGCCGGCGCCGACCGAGAGGAACTCATCCCGTCCGCGCGGCGAGAGAGTACGACCAACTCCTTGCTCTGATACTCTGACGTAGCGGTAGCTGAACATGACCGATGGATACGCATGATGGCCGATTCGTTTGCCGACGGTCACGTTGGTGCTCAAATGCCGCTCGTCAAAGTTTTGCTCCGAAATATCTACGTACAGACTTTTGTTTCTGATGCGTGAGAAACTCACCTCTCCGGTGAAAAAGAGGTTATTTCTCTCGTCAAACAACGGATTTCTATACCGAACCGTGACCCACGGATCATAGCCCAGAGCTGCGGCTGCCACGATCTTTTCGTTCCGTCCGCGGAAATTGTTGTGGAGGACGCCAGCTCCGATGTAGAGCTTATCCCAGTCTCGGTCTTTGATGCCGACGATGGGAAAAGGGATGATATAGAGCGACTCATCCACGTTCACGTAAAGCGTGGCGAGGCTGTCTCGAGTGCGATCGATCGAGGCCTCGACTCGGGAGAATATTCCGAGGTTGTAAATGCGGTTGATGTTGTACTCGAGCTCCTCCGGGACAATCAGGTCACCTGGCTGGAGTTTCATCTCCCGCAGGATGACGTACTCCTCGGTCTTCATATTCCCCTGAACGACGATTTTGTAGACATAGAGGTTTGGAGGAAGATTCTGGTTGGCACGAGTCGTTGCCGAAGAGTCTTGCGCCAATGCCGGAAAGCCAAGAGAGACGAACAAAAAGGCGGCAAAGGCGCCGGTTGATATCGATGATTTGCCGTTCATGCTTGCCAGATATAATAGTCGATTTCTAACCGCCGCGCAACTCACGAATTCTTCGCCAGCCCATACGTGCCTTACCGACGTGCAAATTGGTGAGCGAAAGGCCATAGCAACGGCGAAGGCGGTAGCTGAACCACCGATGGGAAATTATCGGAGCGGGAGGAGTCTTTCAATGCCGAATGTCACAAGGCCGTGTCACTTTGACTGCTTCCGCAGCTTCTGCTGTGAATCAAGGTGTCCTCGTATTTCTTTCAATCTCGGAAGCAGACGTTTACCTGTTTTGCCGCACGGGCCTCATCGAGTCGTTTCACGGGTGTGGTATGTGGTGCTGTGAGGACAATCTCCGGATTCGTTTTGATCTCTTCGTTGATCTGAATGAGGGCATCAGCGAACGTGTCGAGCGTCTCCTTCGTCTCGGTTTCGGTTGGCTCGATCATCAGGGCCTCGCGGACGATCAAGGGGAAGTAGATTGTCGGTGCATGCACACCGAAGTCCAGAAGACGCTTGGCGATATCTGTCACGCGGACTCCCATCGCACGCTGCCGTTTGCCGGAGAGGACGAACTCGTGCATCGGTATCTCCTTGTAGGGGAGATCGAAGTGGTCTTTCAGTCGGCTGAGGAGGTAGTTCGCATTGAGGATTGCGTTCTCTCCCACGTGACGCAGCCCTCGTGTGCCGTGCAGTCGAATGTAGGTATAGGCGCGAACGTGCATCCCGAAGTTACCGTAGAAGGAGTGAACACTTCCGATCGAGTCGGGACGGTCATACTTCAGTACATACGATTTTCCTACCTGTTCAACCGTGGGCTCAGGCAGGAACGGTTCGAGGCGTTTGCTTACCGCGATCGGTCCGGCGCCCGGCCCGCCGCCGCCATGTGGGGTTGAGAACGTCTTGTGCAGATTCATGTGCACGCAGTCGAATCCCATGTCTCCCGGCCGCGTGATTCCAAGCAGTGCGTTGAGGTTGGCACCGTCCATGTACATCAGTGCGCCAACACCATGAATAAGTTTCTGGACCTCTAGGATCTGCTTTTCGAAGATACCGAGCGTGTTGGGGTTCGTGAGCATGAAACCGGCCACCTCCTCATCGAGATGCTGTTTCAAGTCCTCAAGGTCGACCATACCGCTGCCGTTCGACCGAATCGTGACCGATCGATAACCGGCCATCGTGACGCTCGCAGGGTTAGTTCCGTGGGCGGAGTCGGGAACGAGGATGGTTTCCCGGGCTTTTCCCTGTTTCTCATGGTATTTTCGAATGATGAGTAGACTGGCGAGCTCCCCCTGTGCGCCCGCCGCCGGTTGAAGGCTGAGGGCGTCCATGCCGACGATTTCCTTCAGGTACCCTGAAAGCTCGTACATAAGTTGCAAGGCACCTTGGATCAACTGATTCGGCTGCAGCGGGTGGATGTCTCGGAACCCGGGCATCGCCGCTGTGACTTCGTTTACCTTCGGGTTGTATTTCATGGTACAGGAGCCGAGCGGGTAGAAGCCCTTGTCGACGTGGTGATTGAGCGTCGAAATTCTAATGAAATGGCGAACCACTTCGTTCTCGCTGAGTTCAGGCAGTGCTGCGGGTGTCCTTCGCTGGAATTTCTTCGGAAGCAATGAGTCGTCAGGCTCCGCGGGGACGTCAAGGGTAGGTAGTGAATAGCCTTTTCGTCCTGGCCGACTTTTTTCGAACATGAGAGGTTCAGACATAATTGGCTTTCGGTTATGATTCTGTGATGCCAATTTCTTGCAGGGCGCGCGCGGCGGCGTGTTGCTCCGCAGCCTTCTTATTCTTTCCAGCCCCGATGCCGAGCGGCTTGTTTCCGACCAGGACTTCGACGGTGAAGATTCGATCGTGGTCAGGACCTTCCTCCTTAATCAGGTTGTACCGAGGGAGCCCGAGACCTCGGGCCTGGGAATATTCGAGCAGTGTGCTCTTGTAATTCTCGTCGCCAGCATCCAGCAGACCTTTCTCGACTACCGCAAGGACCTGTCGTTTGACGAATCGTTCTGCCTCTAGATATCCTCCATCCAGATAAATTGCCGCGATGATTGCTTCATAGGCGTCGGCGAGAATCGAATCGGATCCCTTTCCAAGAGTTTGTGCAGTGCCGGAGCTCATCAGGATGAAATCCCACAAATCGAACCCCCGGGCGTAGAGAGCGAGCGCCTTACGATTCACGAGTCGTGCGCGGATCTTCGTCAATTCACCCTCTGTCGCATCGGGGAAATTATGGTAGAGATACTCGCCCACCACGAGATTCAGGATTGAATCGCCGAGGAATTCCAGCCGCTCGTTCGATTTCAGATCCTTTGCTTGTGAGTACTGCAAATAGGAACGGTGGAGGAGGGCTCGGTAGAAGTGGCTGCGGTCGCGAATTCTGTATCCGATCTGATCTTCTAATCGAGAAAAATTTACCGGTATATCAAGGGAGGTTGGCCGTAACGGGTTACACAGTCGCCGGTACAGCTTTTGCAGCAATCGCATACAATGTGGCTAATTTTCCTGAAACTTCTTGAAGAGCAGGGACGCATTGTGACCGCCAAAGCCAAACGTGTTGCTGAGCGCCACGTTCACCTCTTTCTTGATGGATTTGTTCGGAACGTAGTTTAGGTCGCACTCCGGGTCCGGAAATTGGTAGTTGATCGTGGGCGGGATTTCATTGTTCTTGATCGTTGTCACTGTGATGAGCGCTTCGACCCCTCCCGCCGCTCCAAGGAGGTGTCCGATCATCGACTTCGTCGAACTGATGTGCAATTTGTATGCATGATCACCAAACACCGTTTTGACTGCATCGGTCTCGGCTTTGTCGTTGAACGGCGTTGATGTTCCGTGTGCGTTGATGTAACTGACGTCGCTCGGCGAAAGGCCCGCGTCTTGAATGCAGAGTCGCATTGAGCGAACGGCGCCTTCCCCCCCGGGCGCCGGCTGCGTGACGTGGTATGCATCTGCCGTAAGTCCAATGCCAGCCAGCTCTGCATAGATCGGCGTTCCCCGCTTCATCGCATGTTCGAGCGATTCCAGGATGAGAACTCCTGCACCCTCTCCTGCCACGAATCCATCTCGCTTCGCGTCGAACGGTCGACTTGCCTTCTGGGGGTCATCGTTACGGGTCGAAAGTGCTTTCATGGCGTTGAATCCACCGATTGCCATCGGACAGATGGCTGCTTCCGCGCCACCGGCGACGACCAGTTCTGCATCTCCTCGCTCGATTAACATCATGGCATCGGCGATGGAATGGGAGGAGGTCGCACACGCGGATGTCGTCGCGTAGTTCGGTCCTTTGAGTTTGTAGCGCATGGCAATGTAACCCGCGGCAATGTCCGAAATCATCATCGTTACGAAAAACGGGCTAATGCGATGGGGTCCGCCCGTTTTGTAGACTGTCTCCTGCTGCCTGTGATAGGTCCACATTCCACCGATTCCAGACCCAAAGACGACACCGCACCGATTGCGATCAAGCTTCTCGATGTCGATGCGTGCATCTTTGAGAGCCATGTCGGATGCTGCGATCGCATACTGCGTGAACAAGTCCATCCGGTTGGTACTCTTGCGATCCATAAACTCGAGCGGGTCAAATCCTTTGACCTCAGCCGCGATTTTCGTGTCGTAGGAGCTGGTGTCGAAATATGAGATGGGTCCGACGCCGCTCTTTCCCTGCAAGGATGCTTGCCAGAACTCCTTCGCCGACAGTCCAATCGGTGTAATTGCGCCTACGCCGGTCACAACGACTCGGCGGCGATGTCTATTGGAATTCACGGTTCAATGCTCCTCCGTCCTTCAAGCCGAAATGGAGTTCCCATACTCTTCTCCGGCATCTTGACACACAAATCGAGACGAGTGCTTCTCTCAACGGAGCGGAGGATATCGGGATTATTCCCTCGTATCCTGCCCGAAGTGTGTGCGAACCTCCGTTCCTTCCAGTGTCCTAGCCGAGACTGCCTCCAGCTTCCCCTCCATGGCGCTCTCAGACTGACACTCCGGCGACCGGAAAATCTATGACGTCTTCGACTTAAGATAGTTGATGGCATCTCCCACGGTCGAGATCTTTTCAGCGTCCTCATCGGGAATCTGGATGTTGAACGCTTTTTCGAATTCCATCACGAGCTCCACCGTGTCCAGGGAATCTGCTCCGAGATCGTTCGTAAACGAAGCCTGTGGGGTGACCTGCGCTTCGTCCACGCCAAGTTTGTTGACGACGATCTCCTTGACTTTCGCCGGAATGTCTGCCATGCGTGGTTCCTCCTTGCTGAGAATGAATGTGAAGGCGACGATTGAAGTGCCGATGTTCAGGATCTTCGCGACACGCCCGCTTCGTCGTCCGCCATCAAGACTGCGACATACTCTTACGTAACTAAACCACCGTCGATGCAGAGCACCTGGCCCGTGATGTAATCCGAATCCGCTGAAGCCAGAAAATTGACCGCTGCTGCAATTTCCTCAGGTTTTGCCGTCCGCTTCATCGGGACCATGTCGAGGACGGCTTGTTTCTGAGCTTCATTGAGCTTCTCCGTCATCTCCGTTTCGACGAACCCCGGCGCAATCACGTTGACCTGGATATTACGCGAGGCGAACTCTTTGGCGACAGACTTCGTAAATCCGATGATGCCTGCCTTGGAGGCAGCGTAGTTCGCCTGCCCCGCATTGCCGACGAGGCCAGCGACGGAACTGATGTTGACGATCTTGCCAGCGCGTTGGCTCACCATATGCTTGCAGACAGCTTTCGTAAAATTGAAGACGCTCTTGAGGTTGGTCTCGAGGACAAGATCCCAATCTAGTTCCGACATTCGAAGCAGGAGCGTATCTCGGGTAATGCCAGCATTGTTGACTAAAATATCGATTCTCTTGAATTCTGCGATGGCCCTGTCGACTGCCGTTTGCGCCTCCTTCAACCGTCCCGCGTCCGATTGATATGCAACGCACCGTCGTCCTTTCTTCCTGATGTCTTCGACCAGCTGCTCGGCAAGATCCCTCGAGCTCTTGTACGTGAGGACGACATGGGCACCCGCATCGGCAAGACCGAGTGCAATCGCCCTTCCGATGCCGCGCGTTCCCCCGGTCACAACAGCTACCTTATCCTGCAAAGTCTGCAATCAAACTCCTTCATCCTAGGACCGGACGCGGCGGCGACGATTCCTGGCGTGTCTGAGCAGCTCTCGGTAGCCATCCTCTCCGAGGATCTGCGTCAACTCTTCCCGGCAGACCTCCACGACCGGCTTTGTGTGACGTGAATCGATCGAACAGCAGGTGGTTTCCTCCGCGACAGTTCGTTCGTAGGTAATCGTACCGCGCTCGACCGTGATCGGGTAAATTCTGCAATAGAACGGCTTCAAACCCCACTTCTGATCGTATCCCTCGGGCTTAACCTTTTGCAACACGCAGAGACACTGCTTGTCGAGAAACACACACTTGTTGTTGTATACTCGGGTGCCGATGCAGAACCCAGCTGGGTAATCCTCGTCAGTTCGCGTTGGCTCGAACCAGTTCTCAACGCCACAGGGTTGCGTCTCATCGAATTCTTTGACGACCCGATCGACGTGTCCGAGTATCGCTTGGTGCTCGTCTTCAGAGAGATACACGCCTTCTGCGCAGCACTGTGCAGTGCAGCGAGAGGGTCCGCAATTGTCTCGGTAGCCTTCATCGAACAGGACGGGATCGATCGTAAATCCTTTGATCTTTGATGAATGCCGTCTCACACCTGCGTTCTCGACCGAGTTCATCTGCCTCGCTGAAGGCTCGACCTGTCCGAATCAAGCGGACGAGTCAGCTGACAACCTCTCACAATTTAGAGAGATCCTCCCACGTATCGATACCGATGACATTGACCTGACTCCCCGTGCGCCGGATCAGTCCCTGGAGTACTTTTCCCGGTCCGATTTCCACGAACGTTCTCGATCCGTCCTGCACCATCGCTCTGACGGACTCTTCCCACCGTACGGGGCTTGTCAGCTGTTCGACGAGCAAACTCCTGACCTCGGCGGCCTTCTGCATCGGCTTCGCGGTAACGTTGGAGTAGACCGGGATGCGCGCGTCGCGGATATCGCTTTTTTGCAGAGTGTCCTTTAGGCCCTCCTGCGCGCTCTGCATGAGCGGAGAGTGAAAGGCGCCGCTCACGGGGAGTTCCTTGACCATCTTGGCCTTGCGAGCTTGCGCCAGGTCCATCGCTCTCCGAACTCCGGGGACGGAGCCCGATATCACGTCCTGCCCCGGAGCATTGAGATTCGCGGGCTTCACGACTCCTACTTCACTAGCCTCGCTACAGATTTGCTCAATCGTCTGTCGTTCCAGCCCGATCACCGCAGCCATGGTTCCCGGCTGCTGGCTACCCGCTTGCTGCATCAGCTCTCCCCGGAGCCGTACAAGTTGCAGTCCATCTTCAAAACGGAGAGCACCAGCGAATACTAATGCCGTGTATTCACCCAGCGAATGGCCAGTTGTCATGTCTGCGCGTGGATTTTTCAGCAAGTTGACCAGAACGATGCTGTGGAGAAAAATGGCAGGCTGGGTGTTCCGGGTTTGTCTGAGCTCTTCCTCCGGACCGGAAAAACAAATCGAGCTCAGCGGAAATCCAAGAATGGAATCGGCCTTCTCAAAGAACGATCGGGCAAGATCGCTCCGTTCATACAGATCTTTCCCCATGCCGACATACTGCGACCCTTGCCCGGGAAAGACGAATGCAACTTTGCTCATGGAGCGACATTGAGCTTCTTGGGGTTATCGAACGACCACTTCATTAACACTGCTCCCCACGTATAGCCTGCTCCAAAGGTAGACATGATGACGGTCTGTCCCTTCCGCAGCTTCCCGCACTCCCAGTACTCTGAGAGGCAGAGTGGGATCGTCGCGGCCGTCGTGTTGCCGTAGCGGTCGATATTGATCATGACTTTCGACCGGTCGAGTCTCATCCTCTCTGCACATGCTTCGATGATGCGCATGTTCGCCTGATGCGGGACAAGCCAGTCAACAGTATCGGCGGTGAGGTTGTTCCGCTGCATGATTTCCACTGAAACGTCCGCCATGCCGATGACAGCGATCTTGAACACGGCCTTTCCGTCCTGGTAAAGGTAGTGCCATTTCTGATCGACTGTCTCGTGGGTGGCCGGGTGGAGGCTCCCACCTGCCTTTTGATACAGGTAGCGTGCCCCGGATCCGTCCGCGTAGAGGACGTGGTCGAGGATCCCGAGGTCGGGAGCATCGGTTGGTTCGAGCAACACGGCGGCACCAGCATCTCCAAACAGAACACAGATGTTCCGGTCGGTGTAATCCATGATCGCGCTCATCTTATCCGCGCCGATAACGAGGACCTTGTGATGGGTACCGCTTTCAACAAACTGAGCGCCCGTCACCAGTGCGTAGACAAATCCCGAGCAGGCCGCGGAAAGGTCAAAGCCCCACGCTCTCTTCGCTCCGATCTTTTCCTGGACGATGCACGCTGTTGGGGGAAACATCATGTCCGGTGTTACGGTAGCAACGATGATGAGGTCGATCTCCTCGGCTCCAATCCCTCGCTGCTCGAGAACTCGTGTTGCTGCTTTGACGGAAAGGTCAGAAGTCGCTCCGCGCTCGAGAATTCGACGCTCAAGGACACCGGTCCGCGTCCTGATCCATTCGTCGGAGGTATTCACCATTTTTTCCAGGTCAGAATTCGAAAGTATTCTCTCGGGAACGTAGTGTCCGACTGCAGTGATCGTTGCCCGCTTTCCGCTCATTGGTTCCCTTCGAGTATCGATGAGACATACGGATGAACGTGATCAAACCTCACGGATGGTATGCTCGATCTCTTTGTGGATATTCTTCTTGACCATTTCCTCCGCTCTCAGGATCATATTCTTAATTGCCTTTGGCGTCGAGCCGCCATGACCGACGATCGAAACGCCGTTGACGCCCAAGAAAGGAACTCCCCCGTAGACTTGATAATCGAAGTCCCCGAGCAGCTTATTGATAGTGCCGTAGGTAAGACTGATCCAAGCTCGTCTGAGGAAGTTTCTCCTCCCGTAGTTGCGGAATCGCGTTTTCAGCACTGTCAGAAGGCTTTCGCCGAATTTGAGGACGATATTCCCCACAAACCCATCGCAGACGACGACCTGTGCTCTGCCTTTCAGGATGTCGCGCCCCTCGATGTTACCGATAAAATTGAGTTTACTGTTCGACAGAAGTCTGAATGCCTTGAGTGTGCGTTCGTTGCCCTTCGTGCTTTCCTCCCCGATGCTGAGCAAACCGACTGTCGGGTTATGATAGTTCAGCATACATCGCGTGTAGATGGTTCCCATGGCCGCGAATTGCAGCAGGTGGCGGGGACTACAGTCGACGTTCGCACCAGCGTCGAGGAGGAGGCAGGCGCCACCTTCACTCGGGAAGAATGCTCCGATGGTTGGACGTGCGACGCCGGGAATGCGTCCGAGGATCAGCGTGGACGCCGACATGACAGCGCCGGTATTTCCGGCGCTGACAAAGGCGTTCGCTTTCCCTTCTTTCTGAAGTTGAACCCCGACAGCAATGGAAGAGTTCTTCTTGGCTTTCAGGGCTGCAGTCGGAGTCTCGGCCATCTCGATGGTCTCTGGCGCATCGACGACGGTATAAGCGAGGTCATTCTGTCCGATCCGGTGAATCTCTTGCCGGATGCGCTGCTCATTGCCAACTAAGATGAGCTCGAATCGATTTCCCGTATCGCGGAGTGCGTCGAGCGCACCGACGATGACGTTGTGGGGGGCATAATCTCCGCCCATTGCGTCGACGGCAATTCGTATACGCACCTCATATTCTCCTTCGCAGTTATCGGTACCGATCTACCCTGTGGTCGGCTCAAACACATTCTTACGTTCAGATCGCCCCATCGGCTTTGTGGAAAACAGGACGGCGCGAACGTTCATCGGTGGCGGCGCTCCGTAAAGGGTCCGGGGATTTACTTAGGATTCTTTCGGGATAATGATGGATCGGCCGTTGTAATATCCACAGTTTGGGCACGCCCGATGAAGGAGTTTCGGTTCGTGGCAATTCGGACATTCAGCGTATGATGGGACTGTTGCCTTGTAGTGCGTCCGTCGCTTGTCGCGGCGGGACTTTGAATGTCTTCGTTTCGGGTTGGGCATGCGAGCGTATTCCTCACGTCATCCTGTAACGTTCAATTCTTCTGCAACCTTCTCAGGGTCTCCCAGCGTGGATCAGCGCCCTCCTTCGGGCACGTGCAACGACCGTGGTTCAGATTGACTCCACAATAGCCACACAGACCTCTGCATCCTTCTCGACAGAGGAGCTTCGGCGGAACCGCCAGCAGGAGATACTGTCGTACATCCTCTGAAATATCGATAGAAGATGTTTCAGGAGCGATGACCGTTACCTCGTCGCGCTCATGTTTGGGCGATTCGTCTTCGCTGTAAACGTAAAACATCCGGTAGGAATTCTCGAGCTTCTGCGTGAACTCCTCAAGGCAACGATCACAGTGAAACCGCGCTTCGGTGGCCACGCGTGCTCTCAGGTAAAGCTCTCGATTACTCTTATCAACCGTGAGGCGAACCTTCACTTTCGCGGCGAAGTTCTCAGCCAGTCCGAGGTCGTTCGGTTCAGCCGTTAATGCACAATCGTTAATTCCATCGGACAAGTTTGCAATGCTGAATTTCATTCCCGATGCCTGCCACTGTCCAACAGTCCGATGCTCTGATGATCTCTTTCGTGCTGTGAAACTTTCCTCTCCGCACCCGGGGAAGCCCAGCCGGGACGAAGTTCCTGCATAGAGTGATGCATTTCGTCAGAAAATCGAACGCAATATAGGCAAAAACTTGACGAGAGTCAAGAAAACTGCCACGGCGACTCTGTCCGTGCGAAACAGAAAAGCCCATTCGCGCGAGCGACAAGAAAATGGCGAAGTCATCCTCGACGAGTCGATTCGTCCACCTTCAGGACTGAATGGGCTTCCTGCTTGTCTGGAGAGCAACGAGCGTTGGACCGCTGGAGGGCCTTCGATCCTGTTCTCACGAATGATGGGAAAACGCGGTCGCCTTACGGCGTGCGCTCGATGTCCTGCACCTTCTCGAGGAGTTCGTTCTGGACATACACGACGGTCTCGTTGAGCGCATTGATAAACTTATCAAAATCTTCCTTGTAGAGAAAGATTTTGTGCTTCTCGTACTCCTCTTCGCCAACTCGCTTGCTTTCGGTGATGGTGATGTAGAAATCTTTCTCCGATTTGGTGGCCTTCACGTCGAAGAAATAGGTCCGCTTCCCAGCGCGGACCCGCCTGGTAAAAATTTCATCTCTGTAGTTGTTCTCCAAGCGAGTACCCGTCCTTCCTTGTAAAATCGACGAAACAGTGGATTAAGATACCGCAGCTGAACGCACCAGAGTGCTATTTTCGTACGACGGCGACCTTAGCAGTCTTCACGTCGTTGCCGTCCGCTGATGCGGCAACAATAAAATAAATGCCGGAAGAAACGAACTCACCGTCGGAATTCCGGCCATCCCAGAAGGCGACGCGTCCGCCGGGGGATTTGAATTCCTGCATCAATCTTCCATCCACGGAGACGATCTTGATGCTCGCATCCCGTACAAGTCCATCGATGCTGAGGCTCGTCGTCGACGGTACGAGGTATGGATTCGGTGCGATCGACAACTCCTGGAAACTCGGCGTCGGCTCCACGGCGACCGTCTCGAGGCTCGACAATCCTCGCTCCGTCCCAAAGTATACTACTCCGAGTCTACCGTCGATGGCGATGGACTTCACGTCGTTGTCGACCAGTCTCCCGTCGGTGTTTGTGACGTTGTAGTGTTCAAGCAGCTGCGTGCCATCTTGGGAAAGATAGAACACGCCCTCTCTCGTGCCGACCCACTTGTTGTTTAGTGCGTCCACGGCGATCGTGTTGATTATTTGTTCTCGGAGAGGACGAACGGCCGAGACGGCCTTCGAGCCATTGATTATCGTGATCCCCTGGTCCGTACCGACCCAGATATCTCCATCCCGGTCGATGGCCATTGTCGTGACGGTACTGCTTGCCAACCCGTCCGCTGTGGTGAACGTGTTGTTTGTGACGTCCACTTTACCATTGCTCGTATCAGCATCGGTGAAATATACAAGGCCGGAGAGGCGGCTATCCTGCACGATCAGCCATTTCTGCCCAGAGGGGTCGATCTGAAATCCGCGCTGAACATTTCTTCCCGTGAGGGTTGTGATGATCTCCGCTCCAAACTGGAGCTGGAGAAACCTCCAGGATCGGTCAGGCCCCCGGACAGCCACGGACTTGCCGTTGGCCGCATCGAGCACGGTCGTCCAGATGCTGCCTCCCTGGTCGCAGAGGACGTCTCCGCAAACCACGAAGTTTGGATTGACCGCGATTCCGACAAATCCATCGGCTTCGTCGAACACCTCAATGTTTCCGCTGCCATTGACCTGTAGGAGACCTCCACCCCAGGAGCTTGCCCAGATTTCGCCGGCGCAGCCCGTGTTCACGCGGTACCAGTCGTCAAATCCAGGAAGATCTGGAAAGTCCAGTTCCGGATTGGTTGCTCGGGAGTAAGTGGTCCACTTCATCCCATCGAATGAGTAAAACCCTCGTCCGCTTCCGTCAATCCCTGAGGCGGCCCAGACCACACCGTCCACGGTGACAAGAATATTCGTGAAGAGGTTGGAGTTCGGTCCGTTTGGAAAAAACTGCTGCCACTCTGACCCATTCCACGTAGCGATTCCCCCGTTTGCCATCGACACCCACGTTGTGTTGTCCTCATCGGAGAAAACGGAAGTAATGTCGAACGGCGTTTCAATGCCAACTTGTCTCACTTCGCCTGTGTTGTCGTAGCGATACACCTCCCGTAGCGTCGCAATGGTGATCTGCTCAGACGTGGAATCAGAAAAGAGGTCGACGATCCTCTGAGCACCCACCGTTCCTTGGAGAAACGGGATCCACGTCGAGGAATCCGCTTGAACGGCAAGTCCGAGGTCAGTGCCTACGACGAGTGTGGGGACCCCAGGCGATGTTGTCAGTCGGACAGCACCGATCGCCCCGATGTTATCGGAGGGTAGTCCCTGAGCCGTCGTGAAAACGGTCCAGGATTCCGGAGCGGACAAGTTCGCACTGTTGAGACTCGCTGTGGCAAGACCGGAGGGAGTCCCGACCCAAATCTGACCGAGCTCGTTTGTGAGGAAGACGGTCTGCACTTTCAATTGAGAGGGGAACGAACCAAATTTCAAGAACGTATCGCGGAATTCGAATTTCTTCTTGGTGAAAACACTGACCCCAAAATCTGTTGCGATTAGAACAGTGTCCCCCGAGGCGAACAGCGCGTTGATCCTTCTGGACGGTTTATCCGAAAGTGCGATATCCGTGATGTAGCGCCACGAGGCAGTCTCTGGATCGTAAACATGGATGATTCCGCTTGCGGCGCCGGTCCAGACCAGGCCTTCGTCGTCGACGAGTATCGTGGTGAGGTCATTGTCACGCAGTCCCTCAGAATTCCTCAGTTGCTCGAACGTTGATCGGTTGGCCCCAAACCGGAACATTCCTCCGCTCGAAGCAGCCCAGATGGAACGTCCCTCAGGGACTGCCCGGCGGACGTTTTTCATATCCGTGAAGTTTTTCCAATCACCCGTGCCTGCAAAGAGGAAAGATGTTGCGGCAAGTATGAGCGCAGTGCAGAACAGACTCCGGCTCATGCCTCCCCCCCCGACTTGTCGGTGTGTGTTCTCCACACTCATTGAGCATCGGAGGTCACTTTCCTTTGATTCTGCTCCACAGTGTAGCCATTTCAATCGCGCTCAACGCTGCATGCCATCCCTTGTTCCCGAGAGACCCGCCGGATCGTTCCATCGCTTGTTCGACTGTGTCCGTCGTGAGCACGCCAAAGGACATTGGGATGCCCGTGGCGAGTGCGGCATTCGAAATTCCGCGTGCCGCCTCACCGGCCACATACTCGAAATGAGGAGTTTTGCCACGTATCACGCATCCGAGACAGATGAGCGCTTGATAGCGCTTCGTGCCAGCGACTTTCCGTGCAACCTGCGGAATCTCGTACGAGCCTGCACAGTAGAACACATCGATTTTCTTGTCGCTCGCGCCGTGCTGTCGCAGGCAATCGAGCGCTCCTTGGAGTAGCCGCGCGGTGACCTCTCCGTTGAACCGACTGACGACGATGCCCAACCTGTATCGCTGTGCAGAGAGGTTTCCTTCGATGACTGCATGCATGCTGTTTGGTTACACCCAGACCCCGAAACTATCTGGGCTTCGACGTAATCGTTATTCGAGAAAGGGTTTGGTCCACGACTCTACGAGTCGCAGGCTCGTAGAGGAAGGAGGGTTAGAACAACCTCCGTCTCATATTCTCCACCCATTCGACCGGAATGGTAAAGACCCCAAGAACCCCGTCGTCGTTTTTCTTGCCGCCGTGAAAATCCGAGCCGCCGCTCTCAAGCAAGAAGTACTCGTTAACTATGCCACGGTAGTGAGACGTGTTTTCCGGACTGTGAGACGGGTGAACCACTTCCACCCCGTCCAAGCCAGCTTTAATGAGCTGGAGGAGAGCTCCGTCAGTCATATACTTTCCCGGGTGCGCGAGGAAGGACAGTCCCTTCGCGGTCGCGACCAGCTGGGTAGCTTCTGTCGGCGAGAGTTGATACTTTTTTTCATAGGCGGGACAACCGAAGCCGATGTACTTTGAGAACACCTCACGATAGGATTCGGCGAGTCCTCCTTCAACGAGTGCGGTGGCAATGTGTGGACGGCCGATCGAGGCGGTGCCTGCGCGGTCGAGCACATCCTCCAATTTCAACGGCACGTTGAGGTTATTAAGCTTTTCCACGATTCGCTCCGCGCGCCGCAGTCGTTCGCGCCGGAACATCGACAGATGCTCCAAGAACGCGAGATGCTTGTAATCGACGAAGTAGCCGAGAATATGGGCTTCCTTGTCGCCGACGTTCACGCTTAACTCCACGCCTGGGATCACTTCGACGCCAAATTCCTTGCCGATTTCGATGGCATCATCGATGGCGTTCACATTGTCGTGGTCCGTGATACTGATGATGTGGAGGTTGGCTGTCTTCGCCTTCTTGATAAGTTCGTACGGTGAAAGCGCACCGTCCGAATACGTGGTATGTAGATGCAGGTCCGCCCGCTCGTGCCCCCTGATGCCTTCCATACCATCCCTCCCGCACGGCTCTGCCTTTGGCGGAGCGCGGCGGGATATCATCTATAGTGAGAGAGAACTTCTTCCCCTAACTGTACAAGCTCTTGAACCGTTCGTAGTCGCTGATGATGAGCTTGCTCCCCTGAAGTTCAATATGTCCCTTCTTAACAAACGAGTGGATCATGCGCGAAATCGTCTCGCGTGAGGTTCCTGCCATGTTAGCGAGGTCCTGCTGCAACGGAAGCTCGTCGATCTCCACCCGACCCTTGCGGATCTTGCCAATGTCATCCGCAAGCTGGAGGATCACCGTAGCGACGCGTCCTGCAGCATCCTTGAGCGATAGACTCTTGATCTGTGCGTCTGCTTTACGGAGCCGCATCGTGAGTTCTTGAAGCAAGGCGACCGAAACCGAAGGATAGTCCTGGAGTAACTTCAGAAAATCTCTGCGGTGAATCATGAAGAGTTCGGACTTCGTGAGTGCGATTGCACTCGCGGAACGGGTGAGACCGTCTAGGATTGCCATTTCCCCAAAGAAATCACTCTCACCGAGAATCGTGAGGATCACCTCGCGCCCGTCATCATCCATTCGAACAATCTTCACTTTTCCCGCAGCGATGACGAAGAGTGCGGCGCCCGCTTCGTCCTCCAAGAGGATAATGCTCCCCTTCTTGTATTTCTTCCGCAGCCCCACTCTCACGATTTTCTGGAGTTCACTCTCTTCGAGGTCCGAAAAAATGGGGACGTTACGAAGAAAGCCTATCTCGTCAAGCATGCTGTTCACCCCTCTCGGGATGCTTGGATGTGGCGCTATCGGTGACTACTCCTCGTCCTCCCCTGAGATGATGACTGCAGGAAAAACTCAGTTTAATATACACCCTGTCCGTTAGAATGTCAAGAGAGAATGTTGAAAAGCTTACTGGGATAATAACAAGTAGGCGAGTGAGGCGAGACTTATTTCAAGCGCAACGACAGAGACCCCGGAGATGGTATCATACCGATCTGTTTTCGAAAGTAACTTCGGGTCCTGTGTCCGCTGATACTCGCTGAACGATTCGTCTGCCTCTTGTTTGAAGTACACGGCTGCTACCCCACTCACGATCCCGACGATGCCTGAAATGAGAATGGGAGTCTTGTGCCGGATTTGCGGTGCTTCAACATTGAGAAAGGTCCTGGAGTCTCTGATGCCCTGCCGTGGCGCCAGTGCGAGCTCGATGATTTCTCCGTTCCACCGGCTCAGGTCGAACAACGCGTCCTCGTACCCGTCTTTCTTCAGAAGGAGACTACCCGCAAGGCGCTGTGGCGTCCGCAGGACGGCAGGAGTTTCTGCCTTGGGCGCGTTGTCGTAAAAAATCATTGCACCGTACGGTATGGAATGCACCCGGTAGACGTACTCAAAGCTTGCGTTGAATTCAAGCCGCTGATCCGGCTTGAGCTCGATGGTCTCCTCAATCGATTCCTTGTACCAGCTACGCCGGTTGGGGTGCACGACGCGCAGCTGATACACGCCGGGCGGCACGTCGATCTGCTCTAATGGGGTCACGCCGAGAAAAAGCGAATCGAGGTAGACGCTCGCCCCATTGACATTCGACGAAACGATCAGGTCTGCCATCCGAAGTTCCGGGGGATCAGTGCGGACTGTCTGTCCCTTCGCGGCCGTCAGACCGAGAAGCATCACTCCAAAGATGACCACATGTTGTTTCATTGCAATCATCATCGCTCAAGCCTGCCTGGGGCAGGCGCCGGTTGAAACGCGTACAGAAACTTATCCTCCGAAGCTACAATCAAATAATCGCCCCACAGCGCTAAACTTGTCTTGATGCGCCCCTTCGTGCGGTATTCCCACAGCGACTGTCCAGTGTGGGCATCGATTGCATAGAGAAACGTGTCGAGAGAGCCCACGTACACGATTTCCCCGGCGACAAGCGGAGCAGAGTTGATCACGCTTTTCGTTTTGAACGACCATCGCGTTGTTCCGTCGCTAACATCCAGCGCGTAGAGTGTGCCGTTTGCAGCACCAATATACACCAGGTCGTCAGAACACGCCGCGCCGCCGTAGATTCTCGATCCGATCTCACGCTTCCACTTCAGGGTGCCGTCCATAAGGCTGATCGCAGAAAATGTGTTGTCGGTCGACCCGATGAACACGGTGGTTCCCCGGATGGTCGGCGGTGCGAAGACGCTCCCCTGTGTTCTCATCCTCCAGAGAATAGACCCATCGCTGATGCTGAGTGCATAGACGCTTCCGTCGTCGCAGCCAAAGACGACGAGAGTTCCATCGCTCGCGGGAGACGAGTGTATCTGTTCTTCAGCTTCAAAATTCCAGAGTTCCTCCCCGTTCGACTTGTCCACACAGACGACAGAGCCAGCCAGCGTCGTCACAATCAGTCTGTTGCCGACCAACAGCGGGGAGGTCTCGATGGGTCCGAGGTCGCGCGACCACGTCACGCTCGCGAGGTGCACGTTGTAAGCGATGAGCGTTGGCTTGTCGAGAGCGGAGGTGACGATGAGCGTGTTGCCGTCGATCACCGGGGCACCGACAATCGCAGACTCGAAACTCTTGTAGCCGACTCGTTCACCGGTCTTGATGTGAACGGCATGGAGCTCTCCCTGCAGTGTACCGACAAACACCAGACTGTCTGCTGCGACCGGCGATCCTGAACCGAATCCTGCTGCGGCGTCATATTTCCACCTCAGTGTGAGCGGAGGGGTGAGGGTAGTCCTGGAACGGTTCGACCGTTCCGTCGACCCACCGTACGTTGTCCAGTCGGTATCCCGTACTCGGATGACTCGCTCCGTGTGCAGCGAAGCGCATCCTATCAGCACAGTCCCTATGCAGGCAACCACAAACGAGCGATGAAGTCGGAAGATCGTCACTAGAAATCCCACCCGAAAAAGAACTGATGAAACACGCCCTCCTGTAGCCTTACGAAGTCGTTTTCGATGCGCTTCCCGATATCGTACCGCAGGACGAGGACACCGGCTAAGTTAAGTCGTACGCCGCCGCCAACGCTACCGTAGGTTTGACGGTATTTGAAATCCCAGGCACTTCCCGCGTCGAAGAACAGCGCGCCGCGGAACGCACCGAAGGCTACTCCGCCGAAGGGGAAGCGAATCCCAAACTGGTCGATAAAGGGAAATCGAATTTCATTGCTGATCAGCCAGAGTTTCCTACCGCGCAACGACCACCGAGGCCATCCCCGGAGGTCCCAGCTGCCGCCCATGAAAAAGCGGCGAGATTCTTTTCCCTCATTCCAGAATATCCAAAACCGCGTGGCGTATGCGCTGCGACGGCTCAACCGAAAATAGTGCCGGTAATCAAGGATAACCGTATAGTAATTGACGTTCGAGAACAGGATGTCCGACGTGTAGGCGAGCGTCAGCTTGAAGCGGTTGCCGTCGAGAGGTCCGCTTGGTCCCCAGAGGGAATTGTCATGCACGAACGTGAGAGAGTTCGAAAGGAGCAATGCCTTCCGCTCCTTCACGCCTTCAATCACTTCCTTGTCGGAGTTTGCGAGGCTCGTGCTTACCTCAATGCGCTTGAACTTTGAAAGAGGGTAGCTGAGGGCAAAGTAGCCGCCGAAGACACGCTCAAAGAAGAACAGGTCGGGATCCCGGAGGTCGTACCGTCGACCGGAAAAGTGGAAGATGCCGTACGCGTAGTTCGTCCGCTGGAAGAGCGAAACGCGCGTGATGGCGATATTCCAGCTCTCGAGAAACTCGGCCTGTGACTGCGCAGAATTGTACAGGAGGAAGTAATACTGGTCATTTCCGAGAACGTCGCTCAACGCGACGAGCGCCCCTCCGGAAGTCCCAAACACCGGGTCAGTGGAGATTTGACTCTGGGCAATGTCGAGACTGTATTTCCCGGCATACCTGAGCGTCTGAACTTCGGATGAACCCGCGACGGAATTCGGCGCCCAGGGGTTCTCTTTCTCAAGGAGGACTACTTGCTCCTTTGTCATGGAAGAATCGATCAACGACTGGATGCCGGAAATCATCCGGATTTGAAAACTGAAATTTTCAAATGCAGTGAAGATGAGCTCATCACCGTTGGTCCACGCAGGGTCAAACGCCGCCGTGGTGAGGTTCGTCACCCGGTGAAGCACCGTCGGCAGACGGGCAAGCTCTTGAGTAGCAAGAGAGGGTCCTTCGCCCCACGACGCTGTCTCCGCCAGCGCAACGCGGAGCCCGGTTGAAGAGAAATCCATCGTCCAGATATTCTGTCCACCTCCTCTGTCAGACGTGAACGCAAGCTTGCGCCCATCCCTCGACCAAGCAGGAGACAAATCGTTTTGGTCACCGTACGTGAGATACTCGATATCTCCGGTGTGGAGGTCGTACAGAAACAAGTTGTATTTTCCGTGCTGTCCGAAGGGCGTCCGGTCAGAACTGAATGCGATCTTTCTTCCCCTCGGGGACCAGGCGGGGTCGCGGTCGTCAAAGTAGTCATTCGTCAATCGCTGGAGAACTTTTTTCTCGAGGTCGTAGATATACAGGTCGTTGTTGCCGGATTTGTCTATCGAGGTGAACACCAAGCGCTTCCCATCGGGTGCCCAGGAGACGGAACCGAGAGCCACGAGGTCCCTGAACCGCAATGTCTCGGTAACCCTTTTCTTCTCGATGTCATACAGATGGAAGACATCGTTTTCTCCACTCTTCGTCACGAAAGCGAGAATGCCGTCCTTCGACACGTCCATTCTGCTCTGGAAAAGGTGGAAGGCCTCAAACTCGTCTGTTTTCTCACCGGGGATGATGGCCTCGGGTTTTTCCTCCGGCGAGTCGATTGACTTGCGGAAGACGCTCGTGTAACCAGTGTGGTTACCGATGAAAAAGACGGTCCGCTCGTTCGCATGCTGATAATATACGGGTTTGGAATTGAACCCGTCTGTGACGAGACTGGTGGAAACCTTGCTCGGAGAGTCATTGTCCGCAAGCAGCGGATAGTATTGTTTCTTCAGAGCGTAGATCCACTCTTCGTCGAACTCCTTGTAGTTCTTTCCAACGGTGATCTTCATGACCTTTTTGAAGGAGCTTGCTTTCCAGAAGTTCTCCATGAGGAGGAGGATCTTTTCCTCGCCATAGTGGGCGGCAATATACTGGAGAATGTTCTGCCCCTCTTTGTACATCAGGTAGGTCCCGAAGATGTAGTCCATCTCTGATAACGGGACGAGGTGGTCGTTGAGGACAGCGTCCCGGAGAATCATTTCAGCTTGCGAGTCCCATTTGGTCGACCAGTACTCCGCGAGGCCCTCGGTGAACCAGAGCGGTGGAAACCGGCTTTGGTCCTCCCGATGGTCGATGAGGACGCGTCCGATTTTGCTGTGCATGAAAACGTGAACGAGTTCGTGTTGTATAACATGTTGGAAATCATGAAGCGATCCGTTGGAGGGAATCACGACGCGCCCTTTGAGAAACTCGAAGAATCCGCCCACCCCTTCAGGAATGAAACCTGGCGTGGTATTCGTCTGCTGGAAGTGAAGGTGTGTGCTATAAAAGATCAGCGGGATACGGTGTTGAACGTTGTGGTTGAACTTCTCCTGGAGATTCGCATAACTCTCTTCCGCGAAGTACGCACCTCGCTCAGCCAGCTCTTTCATCTCCGGGTAATAGTAGATATCAAAGTGTTCGGTCTTCAGGACGTGCCAGTCGAAGTCCGTGTACTGGACTTTGTTCCGACCGAAATAGTGAAATTGACTGGAAGTAAGGGTAGGGAACAGAGCGATTAGCCCAACGAGAAGAAACACCGCACGTTTCATGCCGTCAACCCCGCAGATCGAATCGCACGCATAGTCTCTCGACGTGCGCTTGAGCTGGTGATGGAGCTTACACTTTCGCGAGTTGTAACTTCAAATAATCGATCACCTTCACGGGAGTCGGGTCAACGCCGTTGAGAATCGCGAGGTAAAAGCTGACCCAGTCTCCAAGGTAGACCAACGAGAACATCCGTGCAAGCACGGAACGGCCCTCGCTCTGCACTTCCGTGATGGAAGCAGCATACTCGCCGAGGATGTCCTTCGTAATGTCCATGCGCTTCTGAACACGACGGTGGTCATCCCTGTCACGTAATATAACGACTGCCATATTCTTCATCAAGTCTTTCAGAACATGCCATCCAACAACTTCGTTGTGATTCATTTCGGGGAGCACATTTCCGAAGGCCAGGACCTTGGCGTTTTCTGCCAGTTGTCCTCGCCATCGCAGATTCACCGAATCAAACCGTTCGGTTGAAGAATACAAGATGGGGAGTTTTCCTTTCAAGCGGTATGCAAGGTCGATTGCGAGGTTGCGCGTCGAAAGGACGTCGCTGTAGCGTTCCGAGAGGGCCTTGAGGAGGCTCACCGTTTCCTTCCAGGCGGACTGGTTCGCGTTCGCTAAGCGCAGCTTGTTAAGTGTAATGAGCATCGGAAAGAACGAGTACCCCAGCGCAGCACGGGGTGGAAACCCCGAGGGGATCGTAATCAAGGGGTGTCCATACCGTTTTGCCATCGTTGTCAATTCTCCCTCGCTACTGATGCAGACAATTTTTGCTTTGCGTTTTCTAGCCTCACGATGCGCTGCGATGGTCTCCTCCGTGTTTCCGGAATAACTGGAGACGAAAGCGAGACTATTCCGACTAACAAATTCGGGCAGCGAATAGTGCCGGTTGACGAAGATTGGAATTCGTATCTGGTCCGCAAGATACGATCGCAGGAGGTCCCCGCCGATCGCAGAACCGCCGAGACCTGTTATGACGATGTGCTGAATCCCCCGGACATTCAGCTTCACTTCAGAGGCCCTTGCGATGCGAACCGCGTTCTCCACCTGCTGGGGAAATTCGACCAGTAGCCTGAAAAAGTTGGAACGGTCGACGGTTTCGATGTCTTCGATCGTCATAGGGCGAATGTTCTTCCTTCGGCTGTCAGCGCTCTTGGTGAATCAATGGATCCGAAGCACGTGATGAGGGATTCGATTCTTAATTTTCTGCTTGTTGGCCTCACCGAAGTGACACGGAAGGGGCCTTAACTTTCCACCTCGATGTCCGGGAATTTTTCTTTTATGATCGAAGTGAGATATTCTTTGACATCTTCTTCGGAGTGCATCGTCATCGCTTTCTTCGCGATCTTCCTCGCTTCTTTGTACCGTATCGAGCGGATAATTTTTTTGATTTCCGGCAACACTGATGGAATCACGCTGAACTCGTCGAGTCCGAGTCCGACGAGGAGGACCGTCGCGACGGGGTTCCCTGCCATCTCACCGCACATCCCGACCCATACCTTCCTCTGATGTCCGTGTTCGATGACGAACTGGATAGCTTTCAGCACTGCAGGGTGGAATTCCTGATACAAGTTGGAGACGAACGTATTCGCCCGGTCGACGGCGAGGAGATACTGAATCAAATCGTTCGTACCGATACTCAGGAAGTCAACTTCTGCGGCCAGCTCCTCCGCCAGTACCGCTGCGGATGGCGTTTCGACCATCGCTCCGATGGGGACGCGTTCATCGAACGGGACGTTCTGCTTCCGAAGTTCTGTCTTTGCCTGCTCCAGGTAGCGTCGCGTTTCGCGGATTTCTTTCACGCTCGTGACCATCGGAAGCATGATTCCGACGTTCTTCCGAGCGCTCGCTTTCAGCAGGGCGCGCAGCTGCTGCAGAAACATTTCCGGCTGGTCGAGCGATATTCGTATTCCACGCCACCCGAGGAACGGATTGCTCTCCTGGTAGGCCTGCGGAAGAAGTTTGTCACCGCCGATGTCGAACGTCCGGAGGATGGCCCGCTGCGGGTAAATCTTTTCGGCAATTGCTTGGTACTTCTCAAACTGTTCCTCCTCCGTTGGAAACGCATCTTTTCCGAGCAGCAAATTTTCAGTGCGGTAGAGGCCGACTCCGGCAGAGCCCTGAAGAATCACGAACTCGATCTCTTCCTCAAATTCGATGTTCGCGGAAAGTTGGATTTTCCGTCCGTCCAACGTCTCCGCCGGCAGGTCTTTGAGCCCGGCCAGCTTTTCCTCGAACTCTCGGTGTCGTTGCTGCTTCCGCCGATACTCCTCGATCGTCGTTTCGGAGGGGTTGAGGATAAGCAATCCGTGGTACCCATCGATGATTGTCTCCGTCGCATTCTGGACCTGAGAGGTCGCTTCGCGCAGTCCGACGACGGCGGGAATTTTCAACGCGCGAGAAAGAAGCGAGGAGTGCGAGGTGATTCCCCCGAGGTCCGTTGCGTAGCCGAGTACCTCGTTCCGACTAAAGAGGACGGTGTCGGCGGCGGTCAGGTTTTTCGAGACGATAATCGTTGAGCCTTCAAGCTTCGAGTGGAGTTTTTCCTCCTGGATGTTCCGGATGATCCTGTTCTTCAAATCCTCGACATCATGAGCTCGCTCTAACATGTATTCGTCGTTGGAGGCGAGCATCATCTTTTGATATTTTCCGATCTCGTCGTCAACGATGAACTCGGCGTTCTTGAGCTCGCGGCGAATGCGTTCGTGGATCGAAGAAAAGAGTTGCGTATCCTCGAGGATCAGTATCAGGGCCTCAAAAATTTTTGCTTTCCCTTCTCCGATTTTCCGCTGGGCGAACGCGAGAATTTTTCGCAGCTCCTTCTGGGACCGTTCCACAGCCTTGCTCAACCGGTCGATTTCTCGTTCCGCCTCGGTGGCGCTGGTTGATCGTTCGATCACCTCCGGAACCTCCCGGTTGTATACATAGATTGGCCCGATGGCGATCCCGGGAGCGGCGGGGACCCCTCTGAGGACAATTTCTTTGTTCTTCGTGTTTACTTCCGTCGTCATGCTCACGTCTCCCCGAACCCATTCTCGAACAACGCAACGATCGTCTTGGAAGCTACCTGTTCGTCCTCTCCGCTAAACCGGAGAAGCAGTCGTGCCCCTTGTTCCGCTGCGAGCGTCATCACCCCGATGATGCTCTTCCCATTGATTTCCATCCCGTCCTTATCGATGAAAAAGTCCGACTTGAATTTCGCTGCGGTCTTTACGAGGGTCGCCGCAGGTCGCGTGTGTAAGCCGGCTCTATTTTTAATCGTCACTTCCAGCTCAACCATCTTCGTGCAGTCATTGGAGTCAGAAATTCCTGTCGAGAAGTAAGTCGGCAAAGGAATTCAATGCGGCCCGACCGCGTTGCGAGGGGAGCATGCTGATAGCGCGCTTCGCCCGCTCGGTTTCTTCTTTCGCTGTCCGTCGAGCTTCGCCAAATATGTCGTACTTTTCATAGATTGCTCGAATCCGGGGCACGTTGGGCTCAATCAACGCGTTCCGGCGAACCACCCGGACCAGGAGGTCTCGGTCAGCGCCCTTGGCCTTCTGGAGCGCTCGGACCAGGAGATATGTTTTTTTGCCGCTGACGATATCGGCACCTGCAGTTTTGCCGAACCTCGATTCATCCGCGACGACGTCGAGCAGGTCATCTTGAACCTGGAAGGCGCAGCCAAGATGAAGGCCATACTTCCGCAAGGCATCGACCTGCTGCGCCGTGCCTCCGCCGACGAGAGCGCCAATCTCTGCCGACGCCGAAACGATCCTCGCGGTCTTTTGCTCAATCATGGTAAGATAGCGTCCAAGAGACACTCGTCGCTGCGCTTCAAATTCCTTGTCGAGTCCCTGACCTTCGCACACCGCCACAAACGCCTGCGTGAACGTATCGAGGATGGCCCGGAGTCGCGAGCTCTTTGCCTGCAACAGAGATCGGTACGCGAGCGCTATGAGTTCGTCACCGACAAGGATCGCTGTGCTCTGATCCCATTTTGTGTGCACTGTTGCTCGCCCTCTGCGTGTCGTCGCGTTGTCCATGATGTCGTCATGGACGAGCGTGAAATTGTGGAGCAACTCGACAGCCACTCCTGCCGGCAGGGCATCGCCTATGCGCCCATTGACAGCTTTACAGGCGAGCAAGAGCAGGACAGGACGGATGCGTTTGCCACGCTTTGCCAAGATATAGTGCACAGGCTCCGCGACAAACCGCGGCCTGGGGGGTGACTTACGCATGAAGACTCTGAGTTGTTGCTCGATCAGATTTCGGCAGCGCTCGATCAATTGTTGAAACTGATCCATCATCGTCCCGTAGCCCGTGTCCACCGTGACGACGCTGCTGCTTTTCCGCTACGCTCTCTGGAATTCCAATCAGCAATCTCGTGGGGTGAAAAGGCAGCGGCGATACGCTTTCAGAGGACAAGGTTCGTCATTCAGGAAAGCGTCGTCGTACGATCTCAGTGTGGTGGTCAACTCGACGGATGCCTCAACCGCGACAAAAAAATTAAGAAATAACGGAGTGAGAAGCAAGGTGCGTCGAAGCGATAATCAGTTCAATTTGAATCGCTTGCCGACATTTTACCTTGCTTCTCACGGGATTGATGTTTACATTGTGAGAAATTGTTCCCAGTATTTTCGAAGTTTGGGCATCAGGCAACACATGCGTGCAGTCGTTCCTGTGGCTGGGATTGGTAGTCGACTCCGCCCTCATACCTACACCCTCCCGAAAGTGCTTATCAACGTGGCCGGTAAACCCATCATCGGCCATATCATGGACTCATTGATCGAGGCCGGGTTCGCCGACGTAACGGTGATCGTAGGCTACATGGGAGACATGATCCAGGAGTACGTTTCGGGACACTACGAGAAAATCGCCGTTACGTACGTCGAACAGGAGGAGCGGCTGGGGTTGGGACACGCCGTCTATTCCGCCCGGCACACGTTCGGTCGAGAACCAATTTTGATCATTCTGGGAGATACGATCTTCGAAGTAAACCTTCGGACTTTGACGAGGAGCAAGTACACGACCCTTGGAGTAAGGAAAGTCGAGGACCCCCGCAGGTTCGGCGTTGTTGAGACCAAGAAAGGGTTTGCGGCGAAGCTTGTCGAAAAGCCCGGCCGGCCGAAGAGCAACTTGGCTCTGGTCGGCCTCTATTATATTGTGAATACACCGTTGCTGCTCGAGTGCCTCGAATTTAAGGTCGAGCGCGGTCTTCGCACTCATGGGGAATACCAATTGACAGACGCCCTCCAGCTCATGATTGACCGTGGAGAGAAGATGAAGGTGTTCGAAATTGACGGTTGGTATGACTGCGGAAAACCGGACACCTTGCTCGATACGAACCGTCATCTGTTGAAGCGAACGGCCACGAAGCACCGGGTGGACGGTGTGGTGATCGTGCCCCCCGTTTTCATCTCGAGGAAGGCGAAGGTATCCGGTTCCGTGATCGGACCGTACGCCACCATCGCAGAGGGAGCCGTCGTCGAGGATTCGGTCATCCGGAACTCGATCGTCAGCGAAGGAGCGCACGTCCAAAAGGCACTGCTGGACAGTTCGATCATCGGCAACAACGCGACCGTCTTCGGAAGCTTCAAGCGCATCAACGTCGGTGACTCTTCGGAGATCGATTTCTACTAACCCATGTCCCTCAGAAGCTCGACTGTCGCTCTCTTTCTGACATTCCTCTTTGTCGAATGTGGCGGCGATCGAGGAAAACGTATGGATCGTCAATTTGAACACATCGCGGATGAATTTCTCCGTGGATGGCTGCGGATTCATCCGAGCACCGCATCCTGGCTCGGGTTCCACGAGTACGATGGGTGGGTAGAGGACTTTCGTCGCGAGGCAATGGAAGCGGAAGTCGTGCGTCTGAAGCATACCCTGAACGTGCTCCAGGAGTTGGACCCCAAGCGTCTGACGCCGGAGAATTACAGCGACTACCAGATTCTTCTTCATCAGATCAGGAGCGAACTGCTCGACTACGAAGAGATCCAGTCGTGGAAGAAAAATCCGATGTTGTACGCTACGCGATTCGATGTGAGCGGTTACATCAAGCGCAACTATGCACCGCTCGAAGAGCGGCTCCGAGCTGTCATTGCCAAAGAGAAGAAATTCTCTCAGATTGTGGAGACGGCCAAGAGGAATCTGCTGAAGCGGACCGCTCGAACGTTCATCACGACCGCGATCGATATTGCGGAAGGTCAGGTAGTTTTCCTGAAGAGCGGTCTGCCCGAGGAGTTTGAAGGAGTTGCTGATAGGGCGTTGAAGCGGCAATTTGAGATGGCGAATGCTGAAGCGATCGGTTCCGTTCAGGACTTTGTCGAGTATCTAAAGAACGAACTTCTTCCAAACGCAAACGAGGAGTATGCTCTCGGTGCCGAACGATTTCAAAAAATGCTGCGCTACGGGGAAATGGTCGATAAGTCGCTTGACGAGCTCCTCGAGCGCGGCCTGAGTGAACTGAAGCGGACGCAGGAAACTTACCGGGCAACTGCAGGGGAAATCGATCCGAAGAAATCTCCGCTGCAAGTGTTCCGATCGATCGCGAATGATCATCCGACCGCTGAGAGTCTGATCGCGGACGGAGCGAACACGCTTGCAGAATTGCGGCAGTTTATCATCGACCGAGAGATTGTGTCGATTCCCGATACAACCGATTTGCAGGTCAAAGCGTCACTGCCGTTTGAGCGCTGGGCGTTCGCTTCCTTCGACGCGCCCGGTTTATTCGAGACGAGAGCGACAGAAGCCTACTATTATATTACACCCGTGGAGCCCGATTGGTCGGCGAAACAGAGGGAAGAATGGCTCCGCGCGTTCAATTATCCGGTCCTGAAGATCATCTCCGTCCACGAAGCGTATCCCGGTCACTACCTACATTTTTTGCACTATCGAAACGTGCCTTCCAAAGTCGTGCGCGTGTTCGGAAGTTATTCTGCCATCGAGGGCTGGGCTCACTATGCCGAGCAAATGATGGTTGATGAAGGGTACGGGGCCGGTGACCCGAGGATCCGACTTGCGCAACTCCACGAGGCGCTCATTCGCCTCTGCCGCTTCGTCGTAGCGATTCGGATGCATGCGCAAGGCATGACGGTTGATGATGCGACGAAGTTCTTTATGGAAAACGCCTTCATGGAAGAACATCCGGCGCGCAAGGAAGCGGAACGAGGTACGTTCGACCCAGGGTACCTCAATTATACTCTGGGAAAGCTGCAGATCCTCGAGCTGCGTGAGGAAATGAAATTACGGAAGGGCGATCTGTTCAAACTGAGAGAGTTTCACGATACCTTCCTCCGCCACGGAGCTCTTCCCATCAAACTGCTCCGAGAAATGGTGCTCGACTAACTCATCAGAGAAAGGCCGATTGTCCATGTCGTATCTTTTCACGTCGGAGTCTGTATCGGAAGGACATCCAGATAAGATTTGCGATCAGATCTCCGATGCAGTGCTCGATGCTATTCTTTTGAAGGACCCCGATGGACGCGTCGCCTGCGAAACGATGGTGACCACGGGTCTTGTTCTGATCGCAGGAGAGATCACCACCGATACTCACGTGGACTTTGAAGAGATTGCGCGAGGGGTAATTCGTGATGTTGGATATACGAACGCGGAATACCGATTCGATGCGGATTCCTGTTCTGTCCTGTCAGCCATCCACCAGCAGTCGCCGGACATCGCTCGCGGCGTCAATAGAGGAGGTGCAGGGGACCAGGGCATGATGTTTGGGTATGCCTGCCGTGAGACGCCGGCCTACATGCCTATGCCGATCCTCTTCGCTCACCGCATCGTTCAACGTCTGGCAGAAATCCGGAAGAAACACAGCAAGCTCATGCCTTACCTCAGACCGGACGGGAAGTCTCAGGTCACGGTCGAATACGAAGGTCGGAAACCGGTGCGGGTCTCGACTGTGGTCGTTTCGACACAGCACGATCCCGAGGTGTCGCAGAAGCGGATTCGTGGTGATGTCATCAACCATGTGATCAAGAAGGTCATCTCGAGTGAAATGTTGGACCGCAAATCCGTGTACTTTGTTAACCCGACAGGGCGTTTCGAGATCGGGGGTCCACATGGTGACACTGGTCTGACCGGCCGTAAGCCGATCGTGGATACTTACGGCGGTCGCGCACCGCACGGCGGGGGTTCATTCTCGGGGAAGGATCCCTCGAAAGTGGACCGCAGCGCATCCTACGCCGCCCGGTACGTCGCGAAGAACATCGTTGCTGCAGGTCTCGCTGATGAATGTTTGATCCAGATCGCTTATGCAATCGCGATTGCGCGACCTGTTTCAATCTACGTCCACACCTACGGGACGGGTAAAATCCCCGACGCCGAAATCGCAAGGATCATTCGGAGGGAAGTCGACCTGACGCCCCGCGGCATCATTCGAGGTCTGAACCTGCTGCGGCCAATCTATCGGAAGACGTCCAACTACGGTCATTTCGGACGCTCTGAGAAGGAATTCACCTGGGAGAAGCTGGACTTGACAAAAACGTTTCAAACAGCAGTTCGTTAAAAAACCGTGAGCGACTGGGCAAAGCCATGAACGGACGAAAAGGCGTATTTAAAGTCAAAGACCTCAAGCTGGCGCAGGATGGCCGAATGCGAATTCGCTGGGCTGAATCTCGCATGCCCGTGTTGATGGCACTGCGGGAACGGTATCGCAAGACAAAGCCGCTGAGGGGCTACCGCATCGCAGGATGTCTGCACGTCACGAAGGAGACCGCCGTTCTTGTTGAGACATTTGTTGAAGCCGGCGCGCAAGTGAGCTGGAGTGGCTGTAATCCGCTGTCCACGCAGGATTCCGTCGCGGCAGCGTTGGCTGACAACGGTATTTCGATCTTCGCCTGGCACGGTCAAAGCGTGAAGGAGTTCTACTGGTGCATTGAGCAAACCCTCTCCATTCAACCTAACCTCACCCTCGACGACGGTGCCGACCTGATCTTTACGATTCATAATCGCCATCCGGAATTTGCTGAACAGTTTGTGCTCGGAGGGACAGAGGAGACCACGACCGGAGTCCACCGCCTACGCGCGATGGCTGAAGCCGGTGCGCTAAAGTACCCGGTTGTTGCTGTTAACGATGCGGAGACGAAGTGGGACTTCGATAATGTGTACGGAACTGGCCAATCGACGATCGATGGCATCCTGAGAGCGACGAACTTGCTGATGGCGGGAAAGAACGTCGTGGTTGCTGGTTACGGCCACTCCGGACGCGGAGTAGCGATGCGTGCGAATGGACTCGGGGCCAACACAATCATCACGGAAGTAAAACCGACTGCGGCGCTCAAAGCCATGCTCGACGGTCACCGGGTGATGAAAATGGACGAGGCGGCGAGACTTGGAGACATTTTCATCACGGCGACGGGGGTGAAAGATGTGATTGTCGACCGTCACTTTCGTGTGATGAAAGACGGTGCGATCGTCTGCAACGTCGGCCACTACGATTGCGAGGTAAACCTTGATCACTTGAAGAAACTCGCGAGGCGGGTGACTGAAGTTCGGCCCAACAACGAAGAGTATCTACTCAAAGACGGTCGTCGCGTGTATGCACTCGCCCAGGGACGGCTAGTAAACCTCGTCGCCGCTGAAGGCCACCCGTCCGAAGTGATGGACATGTCGTTTGCTAATCAATTCATGGCGCAGATTTGGCTGGTCAGTCTGCACAAGCAAGGGAAGCGCCTGGAGAACAGTGTTTGTGACATTCCTCCTGAGCAGGACCAGGAGATCGCGCGATTGAAGCTCAAGACGATGGGCATGTCCATTGATCGACTCACGAAGGAGCAGCAGCGGTACATCGAGGATTACGCAGCTGGTACCTGATTCACTTCAGTTTCAGCACGGAATCTTTCAAGGGGGCAAATCTGGCCAAGCGAGCCTTCAAGCTTCTTGCGACGTTGAAAAGGAGCGATCAATGAACCTTTCAGTCTCATTAGTCTCAGCCATGGTGGTTCTGCCGCTAGTGCATTTCGGCGAAACGCCTTTGGTTGCCTCCGGAGACGAGAGGCCGAAACATGTTGTTCTCGCTGAAGGAGAAGTCCACGAGGGCTGGTTTTTTGCTGCCGGCGAAAACGTCATCATTCGTGGAATTGTGAACGGGGATGCGTACGTGGCCGGCGGTACCGTGGAAGTCGACGGCGTGATTAATGGTGATCTGCTTGTCGTAGGGGGCAACGTCACTCTGCGAGGTTCCGTCATCGATGACATCCGCACGGCGGGTGGCAACTTGCGAATCGACGGAAAGGTAGGAAAGGATGTGACGGCAGCGGGAGGCCATGTAGAGCTGGGAAGTGCAAGTCAGGTGGAGGGGAACGTGCTGGCAGCAGGCAGGAAAATTTACGTAGGCGGGATAATCAAGCAGAAGGCCAAGCTGACTGGTGGTGAGATCACAGTTACGGGCACGATCGAAGAGAGTGCGGATCTCTCGGCGGAACATGTCACGATTGCGAAAGGTGCACGCTTCGGAAAAGACTTGTCGGTTCGTGTTCGAAAGAGAGAGAATGTGCAGGTCGCTGAGGGAACCGTTGGCGGCCAGCTGACGATCGACGTCAGGGAGGAGGAACTAGCGAAGCCCGGAGCCCTCATTCTCGGGATGCCACGGTTCCAGTTTTGGTTCAAGGTGTTCTGGATACTGAGTTTGCTTGCGTCCGGACTGGTGTTCGCGCTGGCTTTGCCAGACCAGATGTACGTAGTGGGAAAATTTCTCTGGGCACAGCCCGCAAAAAGTCTCCTCTGGGGGCTTATCGGTCTGGTGGTTATTCCAGCTGCGGTGCTCATCCTCAGCATCACCGTAATTGGCCTGCCTCTGGCCCTTTTTGTTCTCGTCGTGTATCTCTGGCTGCTGTATCTTTCGCAGTTGAGCTTGGGAATCGTCCTGGGCTATCTTCTGTTCGCAGCTGCAGAGAAAAGGGGTTTTGCTCTCTTCGCCGCGTTCGCAGGAGGATTCATTATTATTCAAGCTCTCACATTCATCCCTGTTCTGAAAATCGTTGTGGTTCTGCTTGGACTTGTGCTTGGAATGGGCGCCCTCCTGCTGTTGATAAGAACCCAAGTCGGCCGCTTTCGGATAGCCTGAAGTCTCGATTTTGGCGGCTTAACCGAGTGCGTGAAATTACCGGTCGCTATTTTCCACGGGAGAGGTTGGCACGGAAGTCGGGGACGGGAGTGAGAACCCAATTTGGCTGGATCCGAGGGAACAGTTGCTCCAGCGCTTAATAAATTCATTGATGTTTCAAGGAGGAAAGCCTTGGCCAAGCAAGCCTTCAAGATTCTCGCAGTCGACGATGACCCCGCCATGTTGCGGATGATCCGAGAACTTCTCGGGAAAGAAAAATTCAGCGTCACCACGGCCGACGGTGGGCGCGAAGGGATGAAGACGTTCAATCGAACGCCATTTGACTTAGTTCTTCTAGACATCGACATGCCGGAGGTTAGCGGATTTGAGGTGCTCACGCACATCCGGTCTCGCTCGCCCGACGTGAAAGTGATCATGGTGACGGGATTCGATGACCTTAAGCACGGAATGCGCGCGATGGAATCGGGGGCAAACGGGTACATCACGAAGCCGTTCAACATTCAGGATTTTGTGGACGAGGTAAAACGAGTTCTCGAGGATTAGAACGACTGCAGTGGAATGTTTGGATACGGAAGTGAGGCGAGTCCGCTATAAACGGTCTCGCTTTTTCATTTTTGTTGTGTGGTCTCATTCGGCAACTCTTCCATCTTCCCACATCAAGAAAACGAAAAAGCGGACAGCCTGCATCGTGTTAACGATACGCGACCATCCGCCTGAAAAAGACAACGAGCTCCCTTGCCTACTTCACCTTCACGTCAATTGCCTTTGGCTTCGCTTCCTCTGCCTTGGGCAATGTGATCGTGAGGAGACCCTCTTTGTACGTGGCGTCGATCTTGTCGGCCTTCACCGTGGTTGGGAGCGTGAACGACCGCTGGAATGAACCGTACGATCGCTCTACACGGTGGAAGTTTGATTCCTTCCTCTCGTTCTCTCGCTTTTTCTCCCCGCGGACGGTCAGGATGTTTTCCTGAACTGTAATCCTTACGTCATCTTTATTGACACCAGGAAGCTCGACCTTCACAACATATTCGTCGTCGGTCTCCGCAACATCGATCGCTGGCATCCAGACGGAAGGAAAGAGATCCTCATACGCGTCCCGAAGGAAGAAGTTGTCGAACAAGTTAGGGAAAGTGGCTAATGCCCGTGTTGGATTGCAATGAACTAACTGCATGGTGGACACCTCCTTTGGATGTGTGTTTTCGTATGTGTATTTATCTCTTGATTCGACTTCTCTTCAGTGCACCTGCCCTTTAGTAGGATCAATATGCGTGCCAATTTTTAATCCCACTCCTCAATCCTCGACAACGCCTTGACAGTCATGGACTTACATGGGGTCAGCGACTGGTTCAGGTTCGGCGGTGCTTGACAAAACGACAGCCGCACTCTGAAATCATTTCAGCGATGTACAGCAAGATTGGCACAAGTCTGACAACTCGACAACGAGTGATATGGATTGTTGCCTCGTAGAGTTCCAGTGGGGTAGTGAATTTGTCTGTCGGGTGGTCACGCTTAACGGCGGGTAGCCCTTTTCCCATTGAATTCAACATCCTCTTGAATCCATTTCAGGCAAACGATTTCTCTCGCATTTTTCCTCTACTCTTTAGTATTCTGTCCGTTGATCCTCGACAACTGACGACCATCTTCAGGCTTGTGTCTATCATCCATGAACAGTCGCCTCCTAACTCGCGTGATAATTGCCTGTCTAGCTCTACCCTTGATCGGACCAAATGACCTTCCGGCACAAATTAGTTTCTTTCCGCATCATGAATCATTCGATAGCGTTGCCTCTCCCAACTTGCCGCCCGACTGGTCCACGTCGATCAACCGAACCGCCCTCGGAGATTTCGTCACTACGTCAAGCTCTGTTCGCTCCTCACCGAATGCGATCCTTTCGACCGATGCGACAATTTCCCAAACGCTGATTTCGCCCGCGTTCGACTTTACGGGTCGTGTCGTCGATCGGCTGGAATTCTACGAGCGCCGGTCCGGCACCCACAATTCGAGTGTGATGGTTGAAGCCTCGATCGACGATGGCAAGAAATTCTTCGCGATCAGTGATACACTCTTGAACCCGGGCAATACGAGCTACAACCTTAATCTGCTCGACCTCCCCGATACGCTTAGCGACCAGGCGAATGTCAAATTCCGCTGGCGCGTGCTTGGCGATGGCACGGGGAGATCCGGTACCTACCGCATCGACGACGTCTTGGTCAGTGTCCGTCCAAGTGTCGACCTTGCTATTGGAGCTGTGCACCTGCCGACTGCCGCTCTGTTCGTCGGCGATCAGGTGAGCGTGAGTGTTACTGTGCGCAACCTTGCAGCACGCTCCGCGGCTAACTTTGGGGTGGCATTTTTCCTCGCTGCTGAGGGAATTGATTCCCCTTCCGAGGCGGGACGATACGACTCAATCAGCGTGTTGAATGCCGTTGCACCGGGTGATTCCCTTCTGCTTACCGCGCGGCCTATAGCTGCGGTGGCGGAATTTCCGACAATCTTGGTGCGCGTCACGATCGTGGGCGATGAGGACATCTCCAATAACGTCGGAAGCGCTCTCTTGAATGTCGGCTATCCACCTTCCACTGTAATCATCAACGAGATCCTCTACGCTCCGAGCAGCTCGGAGCCTGAATGGATCGAACTCCTCAATACGAGCACCGACTCGGTCAACGCCAAGAATTGGAACATTACCGATAAGTCCGGCAGCAAGGCGTTGCTGACATCAAGAGACTTTTTCATACAAGGACTCGGTTATCTCGTCCTTGCAGACGATTCTTCCTTGTTTACTGTCCACCCAACAGCGGCATCAGCAACGCTGATCATGAACATTCCGTCTCTCAATAATACTGGTGATGC
>JAZGDE010000112.1:0-7090 GCA_036477295.1 Bacteroidota bacterium
TCTGACGAAATGAGTTCAGCAGCATGAAGAAGACTGTCAATCCGAACAATACAGAGCCCCACGTGCTATCTTCGAGTGGCCGCAGATTGAATGTCCATGCTATGGTCGCGAGGAGGAAAACGAGAAAAAGAATAAACGACCTCTTTGTACCCTTGCGACGCTTGAGGAAAATAAACTCCCGGAGTGATATCAAGAGTGACAGAGAAAAGATTCCAGCTCCAATCCCAAGAATGTTGGCGGAAAAAATGGTTGTGTAATCGAGGGGAACAAGATAGAGGTCTTTCGATTCAAAACCGCCCTGAGGGAGAAACGACACCAATCCGTAGAAGGAGAGCAAGGCAACTAAGTAGAAGAAAGTCGTCCGGAGAACTCGGACCGGTTGGTGTTCTGATCTGATCGTCTCGCTTTGGAAGTAAAGATACAACAGGAAAAATGATAAAAGGATAGCAAGTTCGCGAATTAAGGTGAAGCCGACGATCTCGAAGTGGACGTTCTTCCGGATCGCATCAGCAATAAATACCAGGAAAAACAGAACACTGGGAATAAAGATATACAGAAGCCGTCGAATTCTCATTCAGCGATCAGCACGTTGGTCTTAGAACCTGGAGTGTGGGCGATTTCTGGAATCAACATTCCTAAGAGGAATAACGCGATAGCGTCGTCAATAGCAGGCGTAGGGATTGCCCGCAACTTTGCCCCTGGTGTAACAAAATCCCCCTCAACGAGGACGTATTGTCAGCCGTACCATAAGCCGTGGGGTCAATATTTCCGGCGGCTTAGTCGCACTGTCTGATCATAGTAGCCGGTAATGCGGCTATTATAAGCGTCTCACCTAAGACCTGCAGCTATTCATCGTCTCGCCGGCAGATCGAAATAAACACGAAAAAAAGCCAATGAAAATCAAGATAACCTGCCTGGAGACAGCCAACGCAACACTAACCATTGACACAAAGTGAGTTCAGCCTAAGCCGCAGAAATCCCTCTATTTCTTTGCTTTTCGATATCCTTCGAGAAATGTTACGAAAAGGGTTCAGAAATGCCGAATGGGGGTGCATTCAGCGATCCCTGGCCAGTTTCATACTGTCCATCCTGCTCAGAAGACGGCTACTCAAACCCAACCATTAGTCCTGCATATTCTCAAGCAAATTCGACGAAGCTACTGGATTATAGTCATCGGTTGGTCCTATCGTATCTCATGCTGCAACGGACGCCAATCACGCGAAATAATTGGGAAGTTGGTAATCTCAGAAAGCTTGAGAAATTTAGGCTACTATTGCTCCACAATTTGGCAGGCAGGGACAAGGACTCTTGGAAAGCATAAAATCAATACAAAACGCTCTAAACTGAAAAGTAATTTCGGGTGAATGAATAAACCCGCTTTCCGAGGACCCATATTGCTCCATGGTGGCTTTATTATGTGCAGTTATCTCCTGTGAATGAGACGAGGATCTGTATTTCAACTTGAAACAACGCTTGTAATTGTCTATGTCTCAAGGAAATGTAAGTCAAGATTCAGAGGGAATGCGTTCAACGTGCTCAGTCAGTGAACCTTGCTCTGGGAGACCTGACGATCACCAAGTCTTCGCGAGGGATATTCTCTTCCGGTAATTTCTTCTTCTCAACCGCGTTAAATCTCACAACGGCCACACGCGAAATATTTCAGCGTCGAGTTATGTTGATTTGGAAAAAATTAAGTAAATCATCCTTGGGTATTGACAAGTGCAGGTTGCTTTATTATATTACTACGTGCTTTTACCTCTTTAAGGTTCAGCCCTCCTTAAGATCCGTGTGTACTAACTCCACGGTACACATGTTTGCCCCGTCCATCGGACGGGGCTTTTTAATTGCAATCGGTTGATTCTACTTCTCCCGAATCTGTGGGGATGGCTTTCCAGTCCCCACTTAATCTCACCCCAAGACTTCGACTGCCCGGAGAACCCCACTTTTGTAAATTCCTTTGATACTATTCCTTCTCGCTGGAAGAAGCCTTTGTTCCGCTCCTTTGAGGAAGTTTTCATCCATGAAAAAACACCGTGTGGAAGATCCCTTGAGAGCCAGGAATGCTACACGGATTTGGAATTCGGTGAAAATGAAAGGTTTAGAAAACCGTTCACGCACCGTCAAATTCACCAGCGATTGCTGCGCATCGAATTTGCTACGCGACCAGCCTCCCTTCAACCGTACGAGCTCAACGTCTTTGGGCGGGTAATCGGTGGGTCCTTTGAGGTGTGCGCAGATCCCCCGAGTTCGTCAGGAGCTCCAAAGCTCTGGTTCCAACCCTTACTACGCTGCGGGCAAGAGTGTTTGTTCGCCCCCCCACGGCGGGGGTGACAACCACAATCGACACATCGGATCATCGGGGATCAGGCCGCTAATCAGACACTCAACTCTGCTATCGAACGCTCAGCCTCACGCGCCTGGGGAGAACCCGGAAATTCTTTCTTAATTTTTTTATAGATTTCGACTGCCCTCTCTTTTTCTCCAGCGAGGGCGTAATTCCGAGCAGCGTTCCGCAGGTTTTCAGGATTCAGGAGTTGATCCGAGGAAACCCTGGCAGCGCGTTCGAAGTACTTCGCGGCTTCCGCGTACTTTCCTTTCCCCTCGTAAGAAGCAGCTATCCCAGAAAGCGCCGAAACCTCCAGGATGTTGTCGTCCGCATCGAACTCCTGAAAATACTCCAAAGCGTTATCGTAATCCCCAATCATGTAATAGACGTTGGCGAGATAGAAAGTTGCCAACTCTCCAGAACGCGTACTCCCATAATTGTCGGCAATCAGCTTGAGACCGAGAATGTTTTTCTCAGGGATTCCATCGATGGCAAGCCTGTAGGAACCGCTATCGTAATAGGTGAAAATTTTTCCAAGTTCTGCTGCCGCCTTTTGCTCGTTCGCGAGTCGGTTATTGTTGTACGCAACGCCTACGCCCAGTAAAACAACGGTTCCGAAGATGACCAAGCCGATGTGTTTCTTGTGCTCCGCGAGGAAATTTTGAGCTTTGAAGTACGTTAGAACCAGCTTGTCCTCTCTCAACTCACGCTTCGTAATTTTCTTTCTTGGTCGGACCATAGCATCGTTACTCTAGAGAAAAGTCACTGAGGAGTTCATCTTCCATACAGAAATTCCTGCCGGACGTGCCTGTTACGAGGCGGATGCAGTATGAAGGCGGCAGCAATCCATTTGCCATCAAGAATTTTCCGGACAGAATGGTGGACACTGGCCGCTCAAGAACCACGAGTACGCCCGAAGGGATTTGAACCCTTAGCCTCTGGCTCCGGAGGCCAGCGCTCTGTCCAATTGAGCTACGGGCGCGTAAATGGAAGTTATGAGCAGTATCGAATCCCCCTCCGGTGAACTTAGCGTCATGAGCCGCCGGGATCCGCAAAACGGCAACCGCTCGTTCCACTCGTGGGCCGTTTTGGGAGAAGTGGGACTCCTACGTGAAATTGGGACTTGAAACGTTCCAGAAGTCGGTAATCGGAATCGTCCTGGTCAGTCAAGGATCGGCAGGAGAGATCGAGTACGAATGCGTTTCCAGTGCAGAAGATCCTAACACCTGCTCCTTCAACTCCTGTCGCTGCACAATCTATCAAAATTCTGCCTCGAAATCAACCTAGAAATACATCAGCTAGGAACGGCGACCACCGACCGAGCGCACCGTGACCTCGAGCGCGACCACGATGAGAACCAGAAGAACCACGCTCCTTTCCTTCTTCACCAGCGGTACTGAACACCAAGCCCGAAAGCATGCTCAGTGAACAATCCGCGTCGGATGACGTACACGAGCCGGCGAAGCACCTCACCCTTGCCGCCCCAGAGCTGGAACGTTTCCATGGCAGTCTTCGAATAACCAAAATCATAGAAGTTGAGGAATGATACATCACTCATGAGAATCCTCCCCGCGCGTTCAGTCTCTTCCGTCCGGATTGCCCCTAACTCCTCATAGAGTTCCGGACCCTTCTCATTCTGGCCTCCCTCTCCCCGGGTGAAAAACACCGAGAACGGTTTGACGCCAAACTTCATCCGATAGTACGCGAGCGTTGCGCCGTCTTCGTCATCTGGATGGGCAGACAGACAGAGCAAAACATAATTGTTCCCCAGATCTCGACGCACGTGTGCGCCATTCGTTTCTTGCAGCTCATCCGCGCGGGAGACTCCAAACAGGAGGAGGGAAAGTAAAATAAGCCGTAGAAGGTATCGAAACTGGTGATTCATCTACACCGATGCGACCTCGATGTCATGAAGAACCTCGTGCAGACGGGCAAGAGGGATAACACCTTCGCGGAGCAGCTTCACACGTTTTGAAGTCACATCTACGACCGTCGAGGGAGTTGTCTGTTTTTGCACTCCTCCATCCAAGATCAAGGGAACCTTGCCGCTGAACAGGGTAAGAAGTCCATGAACCGTCTGTAGGTCTTTCTGGCCCGACAGGTTAGCACTCGTAGCTGTCACCGGCCTGCCAAATTCCCCGATGAGCTTTAGACACAACGGGCTGCTCGGTATGCGGATTCCGATCTTCCCGGTTCCAGCCGTCAGCAAGGACGGAGCCCTCGAAGACGCGGGAAGAACGATTGTCAAAGGACCGGGCCAAAATTCCTCCGCGAGCAGTTGAGCTGCTCCTGGAACCGCCGCGACGCAGTCCGTCACCAGGTTCATGTCATGAGCTAATACCAGAATCGGCTTTCGTGAGTCGCGCCGCTTTAAGTCGTAGAGTCGCCGTACAGCTGCTTCATCGAACGCATCGCACCCGAGACCGTACAGGGTCTCCGTCGGAAAGACGATCACTTCGCCCCGCCGCAAAACCGCAAGAGCGGCATCGAGTGCCTCTCGTTCGGGATTCTGTGTATCGACAGAAATAATCCTCGTGCCACTCACACTTGCACCTGTTTGAGGACTTCTTGGATTTTAGTAAAAACGCGCAGTTGGCTGATGTTGGTCATACATTCGAAGGTCTTGATCGGACATTCGTCACCGCCGTGCCTGCTGCAGGGTCGACACGGAAGCCCGCGGGTTTCCACCACAACATCGTGTATTCCGTACGGATAGAAACCGAATTCGGGAACGGTGGCACCGAAAATCGCCACGACTGGCGTTCGCACCGCCACGGCAAGGTGCATTGACGCGCTGTCATTCGAAACCGCTACTCTGCATCGCCGGATGAGCTCTGCAGACTGAAGGAGTGTCAGTCGTCCCGCCATGCTGTAGACGTGGGTCGAGTTGCTCATCTGAGCGATCGAACGACAAAGTCCAACATCCTGCTCTCCTCCGATGAGAAGTACCTCAAACTGCTCCTGCGCCAGCAGCTTGGACAGATCAGCAAAGCGTTCAGGCATCCACCGTTTTGTGTTCCAGACCGTACCTGGTGCGACGACGATGAGATTTGAGGGGCTAACTATTTCCAACTCGAACAGAACCCTGTCTACCTGTCGTCGGTCGTCTTCCGAAGGGTACAAATTCGGCAATTCTTTGCTCTCCCAGTCAACTCCGAGAGCGCTGAGAAGGCTTAGATTGCGCTCGATCTCGTGGAGTTCTCCGTCATACGGAACCACATAGCTGTAAAGGTATCTAGCGACACCGTTCTTGAAGCCGATCCGAATCGGCACTCTGGCCAACCACGCGAGCAATGCACTGCGCAGAGATCGATGCGGAACAAAGGCAATATCGTACTGAGCGGAGCGAATGACCTGCGCCAGACGAAGCAGTCCGCCCATGCTGGCGTCCTTGCCCCGTTTGTCAAAGACGATCGTCCTGTCAATGCACGGATGGTTCCGGAGCAGCCCCGCTGCGGTGGGAACCGTCAGCATATGAACTTCAGAGTTTGCAAAGAATTTCTTGAGAACCTGTATCAGCGGAAGTGTGAGTATAACATCGCCGAGAAAAGCAGTCTGAATTACCAGTATATTTTTCACTAATTTCATGGAATCGGAACGGCTCGTGCCTGTCCAGAATGTTCGGAATGCTTCCAGCGGCGATGCATCCACAGCCAATGATCGGGATACATCCGAACATATTTTTCCAGAAGCTTTGTATGCCGACGCGTGAGCTCCGCAATGTTTGCTTCCGTTACTTCACTCAGCTCCTCCTTGGAAACCTCCTCAAAGACACCTTCGTACGTTCCATCCATCTGTCGGACGAGAAATCCCATTTGGACTGGTGCGCCTGTTTTCAGGCTAAACAGGGCAGGGCCTTGATGGGTAGCAGTCGGACGGCCGAAGAAATCGACAAAGAGGCCCCCCCTCGGTCCGCTCTGATCTGCAACCATCGCCACTACCCTCTTTTCCTGGAGCGCGCTGAAAATTTCACGGACGGAAATTCCCATGGGAACGGTTCGATTTCCATGAAGACATCGGTAGCGATTCAGCAGTCCATCGATCAGTCGATTGTGCTGAGTCTTGACGATGATCGTAAGTGGAAGATTCGATTGTAGGGCCGCCGAGAGCGCGATGAGCTCCCAATTTCCAAAGTGACCGGACATCATGATGACACCCTTCCCCTGCTTGTGGGCGTCCATCATGAGATCCAGATTCTTAAAGCGAACGAGTTTTTCGATTCGTTCTCGTGTCAATCGCGGGAACCAGAGCAGCTCAACCATCGCGATGGCAAAATTTCGAAATGCTCCCTTCGCAATCGCCTGGACCTCGCGCTCCGATTTCTCCGGAAACGCCCTCCGGAGGTTCTCCAGCGCCACCACTCGCCGAACGCTGATTACGTGGTACATCAGGGTACCGAGCGTTTCTCCGATCCGCTGCGCCAAACGGAGCGGGAAAAGTCTGACGATGGCTCCAAGCAGAACAAACAGAAAATACTCCACGTAACGCATCTTTAGGGGGAAAGAATTCTGCAAAAATTAGGAAAAAATGAACCAAGAGTCAATGAAACAAAAAGCCATCCCCTCCCGATAAAGTCGGGATTGGATGGCTTTCCCTTTTTGGGCGATAAGGCTGACTCAATTCGCACGCACTTGCCGACTCCAATCATCATCACGAAGCTCGTTCCGGTGCGTCGAGTGGATCAACTGATAATCACGGAAACCCGTCCTGTCGGCAAAAATGAACTCCACACCACCCTGGATGCTGTAGTAGTACCATATTTCG
>JAZGDE010000012.1:0-5784 GCA_036477295.1 Bacteroidota bacterium
AGTGCAAACATCGACTGCGGAAAGATCTTCTTCAAGGAGCATCTCCTCGAGGTCATTGTAGTACCGGCGAACAGCAAACTTTTCCGCTACGAATCTTGCCTTGGGACTATCCTTGTCACAACTGGCCACTACCTGGACGTCGGGGAGTTTTACGAGGATGGGAAGATGGATCACTTGGGCTATCCAGCCAACGCCGACGAGGCCAACTTGTACCTTCCCCATAAGGATGTGCTTCCGTGGGCCAGTCCGATTCGGTTGCGTCCCGCAAGGGCGCGGGATGCAACGGACCTGCCTTCGCATCAGCCGACGCTTGAGGTGGGCGGGCAAGTATTACTTCACGAGAACTTCTTCGTGTTCAAGGGAACGTTTGAGGACAAATCCCTCCACAACTGAGGTGATTCCTTCGGCGTCCAATTTGAGCATTTTCTGGAGCTCGTTCGGGGTTCCATGCTCGATAAACTCATCGGGCACCCCGTGGAGCTTGAATTCGATTCCTGAAATTCCCTTTTTGCTCAAACACTCTAGGACGGCTGCTCCGAACCCTCCGTGGATCATGTGGTCCTCGATCGTTATGACCTTCGTGAAGCGCCTTCCGATTTCTTCCACGAGGCGTTCGTCCAAGGGTTTCACGAAGCGCATGTTGGCCACTTCGGCGGAGATCCCGCGCTTTTCGAGAAGTTCCGCTGCTTTGAGCGACGGGTACACCATGTTTCCGATGGCAAGGATCGCAACATCCTGACCGGAGCGAATCACCTCCCCCTTCCCGATTTCCAACTCATCGAATCCCTCCTTCAAGACTACTCCGATTCCATTCCCACGGGGAAAGCGAAGAGCAATCGGGCCGCGTTCGTAGATGGTAGCGGTGTAGAGCATATCGCGGAGCTCGCTCTCGTCCTTCGGCGTCATGATCACCATCCCCGGAATACAGCGCAAGTATGCGAGGTCAAATACACCGTGGTGGGTGTGACCGTCTGCCCCGACAAGCCCCGCGCGATCGATCACAAAAACAACGTGAAGTCCCTGAACCGATACGTCGTGAATGATCTGGTCATAGGCCCGCTGAAGGAACGTTGAGTAGATGGCTGCGATCGGCGTAAATCCCTGAGTGGCCAGGCCCGCAGAAAACGTCACTGCATGCTGTTCGGCAATTCCGACGTCGAAGAACCGTTCTGGCATTTCCTTCTGCAGGATGTTGAGGCCGGTTCCCTCGGGCATCGCTGCTGTAATACCTACGATCTTCGGATTCTTCTTTGCGAGTTCAACAACCGCTTTGCCAAACACTTTCGTATACGCTGGTGGACCGCCGCTCTTCTTGTGGACTATACCGGTGACTTTGTCGAACGGCGTCACCCCGTGCAGGCGTTGCGTGTCCGCCTCGGCTGGCTTATACCCTTTCCCCTTCTGCGTGAGCGTGTGGATGAGTATCGGCCCCTTTAGGTCCTTAACTTCCTGAAAGATCCTGACGAGTTGCGAAATGTTGTGACCGTTAAACGGACCGAAGTATCTGAACCCGAGCGCTTCGAACAACATACCCGGCGTGATGACCGCTTTGATTCCTCCTTCCAGCCGAGCGGCAATTTTTCGGATGCGGTCTCCAAGTTGATCGAGCTTGCCGGTAAGCTCCCAAATGGTCGCCTTGAATTTGTTGTACTGTGGAGTTGCGAGAAGCTCCGTAAAGTAATTCGAAATCGCCCAGACGTTGGGTGCAATCGACATTCGGTTGTCGTTCAGCACCACAATGATATCCTTCTTCAGCAGGCCTGCGTTGTTCATCGCCTCGTAGGCCATGCCACCCGTCATGGCGCCGTCTCCCACGATTGCCACGACCTTGTACCGTTCCCCTGCGAAATCGCGCGCGGTTGCCATACCCAGCGCAGCAGAAAGGGCGGTGCTGGCGTGACCAGCTCCGAACGTGTCGTACTCGCTTTCGGCGCGGCGGAGGAAACCGCTGAGCCCTTTGAACTGTCGAATGGTGTGGAAGATGTCTCTCCGGCCCGTGAGGACCTTATGAGGGTAGGCCTGATGTCCAACATCCCACACGAGCTTGTCGTAGGGCGTGTTAAAGACGTAGTGCGCCGCGACCGCGAGTTCGACTGCTCCCAAGCCTGCACCAAGGTGGCCGCCAGTTTTCGACACGATGTCGATGAGAAACTCCCGGATTTCGGTACAGACGACCTTCAGGTCAGAAATACTCAGGGGTTTCAGGTCGGACGGTGAGTTGATCTTGTTCAGGAACTTATATGGGGTCTCTTGCATGGCTCCTCGCGAACCGATGTGAGATAGATGACACTTTATTCGGGCGTTTTCTCATTCTGCAGCTTGAATTTCCCATCGACTTGCCGGAGGAACTTCTTGAGTTTGAGCTCGGCTTGAGTCAGTTTCTCGACACACACTTTCGACAACTGGATTCCCTCTTCATACATCGTTAACGCATCTTCCAACGGTATGTCACCGCGCTCAAGCGTTTCAACAATTTCCTCTAAACGTTTCAGCGAGCTTTCAAAAGAATTCTTCTTGTCTTTCTTGGATGGTGACATGTCTCCTACCCGCTTTCGACGCGAGATTTCGCAACCCCGTCACGGAATTTCATTTTCACAACGTCGTTCAGTCTCAGCCGCTTCACACTGCTGATCAGTTCTCCGTCCCGGTACACGATGACGTAGCCTCGTCGCACGACCTGGTCGGGGTTCACAGATTCAATCCGTTTCTGAAGTCCCTCCACCTTCCTCCGGAGCAGCTCGAATCGATGCGTCAGAAGTTCCCCCAACCTCCGATGGACCTCATCCACCCGCTGACTGTATTGTCGTACGAGGTCCCGCGGCTGATTGAAGGAGTAACTTTCGACGAGGTGCTGAATCCGTTGACGTCCGGACTCGATAAAATTCTGCAAATGTTGGGTCATAGTATAGCAAAAATTGCGTATAATATCAAGCAGTTCCAGGCGGTTCCGTACCACCAGTTCTGCGGCGGCGGATGGGGTCGGCGCACGCAAATCCGCAACAAAATCACTGATGCTGAAGTCCACTTCGTGCCCAACAGCACTGATGATGGGAATCGCCGATTCGTAGATCGCGCGCGCAACAACCTCTTCATTGAAGGCCCAGAGATCTTCCAATGAGCCTCCTCCTCTACCCACGATGATCACATCCACCTCAGCATATGCATTCAGGTCACCAATTGCCTGCACGATCTCGGCAGCTGCCCCATACCCCTGAACTCGAACGGGAGTGAGAATCAATTCGACCGCCGGAAATCGTCGAGAGATGATGTTGATTATATCACGAATGGCCGCTCCAGTCGGGGAGGTAACGATTCCAATACGCTCCGGGAACTCTGGAAGCGGCTTCTTGTGCGCAGGGTCAAACAGCCCTTCTTTCAAGAGTTTTTCTTTGAGCTGTTCGAACGCCAGTTGAAGCTCACCAATGCCTATCGGGTGGAGCTCGTGAACATCCAGTTGATAGATGCCGCGGACCTCGTAAACGGTGATTCGCCCTTGCGCGATAATCTTCATTCCATTTTGCGGTGTGAACAGAAGCGCATCCGTCCGAGACCGCCATATGACGGCAGACAATTGCGCTCCTTCGTCCTTGACAGTAAAGTAAATATGTCCGGAAGTGTGTTGTTTGAAATTGGAAATTTCACCCTGCACCCATACTTCTGGAAATTCTCTCTCGAGCGTCCCTCGGATGCGACGGGTGATTTCTGTGACGGAATAGACGTGTGTTTCGGTGCGCGAGTTTTGTTTCATGGAGTGGAAGAGGTATCGCTTGCAATATAGCGCGCGGGGTGACAAGAATCAAGGAACACCAACGTCGTAAGTGTTGTTTCTTAACTGTGAGCTGTCTATATTGTTCCGAATTTTTTCCGATAAGTTACGTGTGATATGAAACTTGACGTCCTTGCAGTCGGTTCCCATCCGGATGACATCGAACTCGGCTGCGGCGGAACAGTTGCCAAGCTGGTAAAGAAAGGGTATAGGGTTGGACTGCTCGACCTTACTCGCGGCGAGCTCGGTACCCGGGGCTCGAAAACAATCCGTGAAGGGGAAGCGAGGAACGCCGCGAGAATCCTGAAGGTCGCCGTTCGTGAAAACCTGGACCTTCCGGATGGTAACATCGAAGTTACTCGCAAGAACATCCGCAAAGTCGTCCAGGTCTATCGTCGGTATCGCCCCGATGTTCTGTTCATTCCTCATTGGTTGGAGCGTCACCCCGATCACGAACAGGCCCACATCCTTTGCAAGAAGGCGTGGTATTACTCGGGGCTCACGAAAATTGTGACTAGGGAGTCCGGGAAGCCCCAAGCACCCCATCGTCCAAGACGGTATTTCCACTACATGCAGAAGTATGAGTTCATTCCTTCTTTTATCGTCGACATTTCAGAGACCTACGACACACGAATGGCTGCGATCAGAGCATTTGCGTCTCAGTTCTACGATCCGAAACGAAAAGAGCCGGAGACGTTGGTGAGCTCACCGGCGTTCATGCAATTCATAGAGACGAGAGCGAAGTACTATGGGAACCAGATCGGTGTTCGGTACGGAGAGCCTTTCTATTCCATCGAACCCATCGGTATTCATGATGTTTTTGACCTCGTTCTCGCGCAGGCCTGATCTTCGAGGAGTTCGGATCTCTACGGAGGATTCCGGAGAGGCCTTGCGGTCGGTACTTGATTTTAAGAGGTTTATTTTTTATTTTTTTTTGAGGATCGTAATTAAATTCTCCTTCGTCGTTGGAACTATCTCGGCCATGAGGATGTTGTGTAAATTGACTCATCGGAAAGAATTCCAATGTTGAAGTTATCTCACCTACTATTGCTTTTCGCTTTCCTCTTTTCATTGCCAGGCTTGCCGATCGGCAAGCATTTCTGTAAAATGGGCATGCTGATGAACTCGCCTGTCTGCGCGTCCTGCACTCACGGAGAAAAAGCCCGGGGTTCGCAGCAAGAGGTGACGAGAGCTTCTACCGGCCTCACCTGCTGTAAGAGCAACATCGTCGCAGAGGCGAACTTCACGGAATATGTCACGCCAAAACCGAGTGTTGAGACTATTCTGAATCTGATCCGGGTCGTAGTTCATCCGGATGACCTCGATCGGGTTGCCTCGCGATCTCATCCTCTCCTCATTGCCTCTGGATGGCTGCTTGAATTTACACCGATTGGCCATCAGATTGTTCAAACCTCCATCCTACTCATTTAAGCTCTCTCAGTCTTTTCTCAGAATCCTCCGCTGCCAGTCATCCGACTTCCGTATCCGTTTGGTTATTCGTGACATGATAACCGTTTTAAGTGTTAAAGAGGTCGTCATCCATGGAAGAGTTCTCCGCCGCCGAAGAGATGCAGTTTGTATGGAATCTAGGGCACCGGATGGAGAGCAGCATACTGGGAAGTGTGGCGGTCGTTGTTGTCACCCAAGCGCTCGGATATTTCAGGGCGAGCCGCGCGCGGTTTCTCTGGGCTGGACTGACCCTGGTTGCTGGTTTATTCTTGCTTCACCAGATGCTGTTACATCATAAATTGGACAAGATCGCCATCACCGGGAATCTCACCATGGCAGATCCTTATCAGCGTCAACATTTTGTTGTGGCGGTTCTTTTTATTCGTTGCTCGTGGAGCAGAAGTATCCCATCAACCCTAAACATTCAAAGGAAAGCTGTTGCAATTCGTTTGGCCAGCGGCTTAAGCGACGATTGTGGTGTTGTTTATCATTCATACTCGAAGCTGCAGTCACGAAGCTGTTAGTTTGACTGTAATGATTCAGTGGTACTCAGACATGCTGTTAATTTT
>JAZGDE010000013.1:0-12210 GCA_036477295.1 Bacteroidota bacterium
CGATAGGCGTCGCGCGCATTCCCGAATTGTTGTGTCGCCTCGTACGTCTCACCGAGCTTCAAGTATGCCCGGGCAATCCAATCCGTCGCATTGGGAAACACATACTTGACACGAAGGAACGCCGCTACGGCATCGGAATACTTCCCCATCGTGAAGTGCGTGAGTCCGACGCTGTACTGAGCCTCTGCACCCGTGCCGTCAGTCATCGACGTCGCCACCGTCTTGAGAATCTCTAGCGCCTCTGAATACCGTTTGCGCTCTCGGTAGAGCAATCCGACTTGCACCTGGCTTTTCCCCGCGAAAAGATGGCTCGGATAATTTCGCGCAACAGCCTGGAACTGCGCCACGGCTTTTTCATCCTCCCCCATCAGACGATAACACCGACCTTTGTGATAGGACCCTTCGATGGCCACGTCCATGCCACGAAAATCCCGCTCCAAACGCTCAAACGTCGTCAATGCTCCGGGATAATTCCCTTGGTCCAGATAAATCAGCCCCACTTCGAGTAACGCGCTCGATGCAGCATTTTTCCATTCCGGTAGCTTCTTCGAAGTGTACTTCTCATGTATGCGGTTGAACGACAGCACCGCGTCGCCAAGTCGTTTCAATTCTAAGTTGGACTTGCCGATCCAGAAATACGCTGTCGGCACAAACACACTCTGCGGATATTTTGCGATGAAGTCTCTGTACGCCGAGATCGCGCGATCGTATTGCTTATCGCTGAAGTACACATCGCCCTTTTTCAAGTACAGCTCATCCGCCAAGTTGCTCTCAGGATGATCGCGAACGAAATCGTCGATGACCTTCAGCGCTTGTTCGATTTTCCCTTGCTGGACGTAGGAGTACTGGAGTCCGTTGAATGCGTCGCCGACGTATGCAGTGTTGGCATGGTCCCGAAGGATTTGCTGATACGCGGAGATCGCCTCGTCGTATCGGCCGAGATTATAAAAGGCATCGCCGATGCTGTACAAAGCTTTCGGTGCAAGATCACTCTGTGCGTAGGCTCTCAGGACTTTGCGGAACTCTTCAGTCGCCCTTTCGTACTCCTTCTCCTGAAAATGGATCCATCCGATGCTGTACTGCGCATCATCTGAGTAATCAGACTTGGGGAATTGTGACAAGAGACCTCTGAACTTCTCGATCGCGTCAATCACATTGCCGGTCCGAAAAAGAGAATAGCCGAGCTGGTACGTCACATAATCCAGCTTCGGCTCGCGCGGGTACGCACTCCGTACCCTCTCATAGATTTCAGCAGCTCGGAGATACTCCTTGAGATAGTAATAGCTGTCGGCCCAACGGACCATCGCGTCGTACGCAAACAGACCCTTCGGATACTTGATGGAGAGCGACTCAAAGGTCCGAGCAGAGTGTTTGAAAAGGCCCATCTTGTACTGTGACCAACCCAGTCCATAGAGCGCTTCTTCGTGACGATCGCTCTTTGGATACTTGTTCACAATCTCCTGGTAGTACTTCTGCGATTGCGCAAACTCTCCGAGTGCGAAGTAGGATTCCGCCAACCAAAACAGAGATTCCACGTACCGTGGATAGTTTTCGTAGCGTCGGGTGAAATCCAAAAATCGTGATTTCGCGTCCGCGTATTTTTGGAGTTTGTACAGAGTCCATCCTTCTTTGAAGAGCACTTCGGCGCCGACGTCGTCTGAGACAACATTCGAAGACCTCGCTTTCGCATACGCCTGTTGGGCTTCCGAAAAGCCCCCCTGGATGGCATAACTCTCGCCCAACATCCGGTAGATGTCCACCAGCACATCACTCTCGGGGTAATCCCTTGCAATCCGCTTGAAGAGATCCGACGCCTGTTGGTACTTGTTCTCCTCGTAGAAGAGAAGCCCTAGCTCATACAGTGCATTATCGGCGTACCTTCCGCGGGGGGATTTGTCCGAGAGGGCTTGCCAGACTTTCCTGGCAGCTTCCGTGGTACCGGCAAGCTTCAGCGCTGAGCCCTGACGGTACGAGGCGGCTTCAGCAAGCGCGTCGGATCCACCCGCAAGCTCTCCGAAGATTTCTGCTGCTTTCGAGTATTGGCCTTCCTTGAGGTACGTCCACGCGAGAGAGTTCGTGGCTGCGCGGGAAAGCGTGTGGGTCAGGTACCGCTTGCGCAGCCCGTCATAATGCTTCCGGGCATTGGAATACTGGCTGAGAAAATAATACGCCTCTCCGAGCAAGAACTCAACCCGAATTCTGTCCTCTTCAAGTGTAATCTCCGTGTTCACCTCGTTCAGTTGATCAATCGCCACATCGTAATTTTTCGAAGCTACATGAGCCTCAGCGACTTGAATCCGAGCCGATATCACTAGATCGCTTTTCGGATACGTCGTGATCAGTTTGGTGTAGTATTCGATCGCCTTCTGGTAGTTTTGGTTCTGTTGATATGTCCAACCGATGGAATAAAGCGCGTAATCCGCTGTAGCACTTTGAGGATACCGATCAACCGAGAGAGTGTAGTGTTGAAGGGCAGATTCGTGGTCGTTCGATTTCAGGTACGCATCCCCAATCCAGTAAGCCGCCTCGCCCGCCAAATCGCTGTCCTTGAACGTATCGAGAAGGTTCTTGAAAGAGGCAATCGCTTCCTTGAGTTTTCCCTCACGATAGTTCACCTGTCCAATCCGAAACGTGGCGTCGTCAGAGAGAAGCGTCTGAGGATATTCAGCCAAAAACGATCGGTAGCGAGCCAGAGCACTCGAGTGCTGTCCCATCGACAAAAGACACTCTGCCGCGAGGAACAATGTTTCCTGTTTTCGAGGACTGTTCGGGTACTGCTCAGTAAACTTTGTAAATTGATCAAAAGCGAGCTGATACATTCCATCCCTGTAAAGACCGTACGCAAAAGCGTAGTCCTGCTCTTCCGAGACAGAACCAGGCTGGCCCTGAGCCAGCGCAAAACCCGCACTCAAGGCCAGCACAAGAACTCTGTACAATAGCGCACTCAGCATTTGGAGAAGAATCCCCTTTGCCTTAAAGTAAACGTTTAAATCGATTTGATAACGCGTTAAATTTAGAAGACCATCGTGTCAAAGTCAAGTTTTCTCAAATATTCCTCGTTGTTCCAAGCCAAAATTAACATGAAACACTGCACCCGCACCACCAACCCTCAAGCCGCAAACGAAGTTACAATACTGTATCTGACTCGTCAGCAACATCAAACACGAGAAGTTTCAACAGGGATTGTTTCGATGAAAAAAGAAAAGGTGAGAGGAATCAAAATTCTCACCTTCCGAAATCCTGTCGGTCTTCTCAAGCTAGCACGCTATTCCTGCTTCTGAGTTGGTTCTTTCCCCTCGTGATCTGATAGACCAAGGGAGTCTCGCTTCGTTCCAATCGAATCAAGTTCCTTATCCTGAACACCTTCAGCCTCTGTTTTTACAGCCTTCGAAGGCGCAGCAAGTTGTAGATCGTCCATCTTCCGCAAGTCCTCGGCCGGACTGACATCCTTCGGTTCTCTCGAAGGCGTTACCGAAGGGGCTTTCTCTCCCCGCGGGTGTATCCTGCTTGACCGTTTCTCGAATACCGCAGGCTGTTCATCCCAGTCAGCATGTTTATCTCCCTCCTTCATTCAAGAGAGAATCTCCAAAAGGAACAGCCTCGATCTTCTGTTCAGGGCTGGAAAACTCTTCCGGCGTCACACCGGTTCGAATCAACACATAATAGGCAAGGATGCTCACCCCAACAATCGCTATGACCGACGCGGTGTAGATTGAAATCCGGACCGGCACCAAGGAGAGTGAGCCAACGGACCTCACCATTCTCCTACGTTCCTCCGTCAGCCTCCGCTGCAATCGGAGTCCAAAATCAGCAGGGGCTTTGATTTTCGGTAATCCAATCAGTATCCTTCTTGCCTTGCTTCCCTCGTCTCCCTCTGTTGCTCCCTGATGTTCATCGGACGCCATCGCTTGTCCTCAGACGTTGTAGATATCTTTTAACAATGCTTGAAGTTGGGTCCTCCCACGATTAATCCGCGATTTCACCGTTCCCAGGGATAATCCAGTTATTTTACTAATTTCTTCATACGAAAGTTCCTGAATATCGCGCAAAACGATCACCTCCCTGTATTTCTGAGGGATGGACAGAAGGGCCTTTTGGATGATTTCTTCCATGAGCGCACTTTCCGCCGGTTTCTCCGGGCTGTAACGCTCATCGGCTACGTCAACATCCTGCCCACAACCGGCTCGCAATTGACCCAACGAGAGCCAACCCCGCAGCGCCCGGCGCCTCAGCTCGGTCTTGGCGAGGTTGCTTGCAATCGTGTAGATCCAAGTGGAAAATTTCGCGATAGGTCGATACATGTCCCGCTTGCGAAAAACGCGAATGAATGTTTCCTGCACAACGTCGATACTGTCGTCGTAGTTACCGAGGAAACGAAACAGAAAATTCGTGAGCGGGTTCTTGTACCGTGCGACGATCTCGTTGAAAGCTTCTTCATTTCCACCCTGAAATAAAGCCATCAGCTCTTCGTCCGTGCGCTCGACCGTCGGCTTCGTGCCTCACGCCATCGCCCGACTCAACCCCTCACGAGTTTGTACATCAACAAACTCATAATAAGCTTCTGGTCAAATGAAGTCGATTTGAGCTTTTCATCTGCTTCCAACAGATGCGTGAAACACTGTTCGACGTGCGCCAACGGATGCCGGTCCGCGTTTGCCAGATGCTCATTGATGAAATTCGGGTTTGCCTTGATCGCATCGGCGATCTCACGGTCGCCGCGCCACCGGCGTCGGAGTGCATGAATCTTGTACAGGTTGATGAAGAAGCGGGTAAATACCGCAATCATCATGACCGGAGATTCACCGGTCTGCAGCATCCGCTCCAGGATTTCAAACGATTGTTTCGCATCGCGACGTCCGATGGCCTTCTGCAATTCGAAGACGTTGTAGTGTTTCGACATCCCAACCACTTCACTGACATCATCTTCGTCGATCTCCTTCTTCTCTCCCACGAAGATGAACAGCTTCTCGATTTCGTTTTCGATCTCACGCAAGGAATTGCCAACGTAGTGCTGCATCAAGCGACACGCCTCGAGGGTGATCTCTCGACCTTTCTTCTTGATCCGGGTTGTAATCCAGCCGGGGATGTCGTTATCCCGTCTCGGACGACACTCGACCCATCTGGCATATTCTTTGAGTGCAGGATACGGCTTTGTCCGCAAGTCAGGATTCGGAGCAATCAGGATAAGGGACGTGGTCTCCGAGGTTCGCTTCGCGTAGTCTTCGATCAGCTCTTTGGAGGGAAGGTGGTCGAAATCGCGGACCACGACGATACGCCTTTCCCCCATCATCGGAAAGGAACGGGCAAACGATATCACTGCCTTGGCATTCGAGTCCGATCCGTAGAGCACGTCGAGATCAAAGCGGCTCGAGGTCTCATCCAGAGCAGCATCGATGATCATCCTGACTGCTTCATCAGCCAAAAACTCTTCCTCTCCGAAAAAAAGGTAGATCGGCTCGAAATGCCGATTCTCGATTCGAGTCCGGAGGCTTTCATAATCGAGAATATGGTCACCACGCTTCGCCATTGGTCATTCAGCTCGACGTTTCACCCTTTCCTTGCGGAGGGCAGTGAAAAGGACAAACAAAAGCCCTCCCCACACAAACCCGATCGTGAAGATCATCGTCAGGATTGTTTTGAGTTCCATCAGGGCCCTTTCATAAAGACAACCCCTACTGCCGTCCCAACGAAATGAAACCGAACCTTGTCGCACCGCAATGAATTGTGTTGCAACCGACATCACGCCCGCGAGAGCGTCCGTTGAACCAGCCAACGGTTAAGGAGAATAAACAAGGCTACGATGGCACCCCATTGGATCAGACACGTGCCGACACTGTACGTATTGAACGGATCCCACCATCCAGCGGGATCGTACTCGGTGATGGAAAGCCAGAACCACCAGACCACAAGAACCAAGACCTGCACCGGGACAAGCACGACGATAAGGAAGTTATACCATTTGCCAACAAGGACGTCTGTCCCCTCGCTGTTGACCGCGTCTCGGCGAAAGCGGTCCACACCGTGCTTGATGATCGCGAATGAGATGAATCCCCCACTGACCATCAGCCCGATGCCCCATACCCAATCCTGATTGTTGAAAAAATCGAGGCTCAACGCTGAGGGAATGCCGAGCAGAAATCCGGTGGTTGATACCAGCAGAATTGCCCGCCCCCGCCGCACTCCAAGGTCCACGAACACTCGTACAGCCAACTCGATCATAGAAATGAGTGAGGTAAGGGCAGCGGACGAAAGGGCGAGAAAGAACAGCGTTGAGAACAACGTCCTAACCAACTCTCCGCCAGGCATCTTTCCGAACAACTGCGGTAGAAAGATGAACGCAAGGCCCGTGTTGGTACTACCCTTTCCGGAAATGAGCTCAAGAACCCCCGTGTCTGGAGCCAGCGCAAAGATCGTGGAAAAAATCGTGATCCCAGCGAGGAGAGAAACCGCATTGTTACTAAACCCGGTGACTGCCGCGTTCAGAACCACGTCTTCCTTCTGGCGGGAGTAGACCGAGTACGTGAGAATCAGCCCCCAACCCGCACCCGTGTCCCACGCGTTCTGGGTGAGCGCGTGGAGCCAAACCTTGTAATTGAGCAATGTCGCCCAGTCCGGTGTGAAGAGGTACTCGATCCCATTTGCCGCGCCCGGGAGCGTCACTGCTCGGACGGCGAGTGTCAAGAGGATCAGGAGAAGTAGTGGAACGAGTATCCGATTCGTTCGCTCGATACCGCGCATGACGCCCTTGTAGATGATGAATGCACCGACTCCAAGAGCCGCGAAGTGATAGGCGAGCGGTTCATAGCTGTTCGCGAATGAGTTCCAGAGCGCAATATGGTCTTCCGTCGTTATGAGGGTTCCCGTCAAACCGTGGAAGAGATACTTCAGACACCAACCCGTCACGACGGAGTAGTAGAACATGATAGCAGTCGAAACGAATCCGACGAAAGCACCCATCCATGCAAACTTTTCCCCCGCCAGCGTTGCAATCGCCCCCACAGTGCCGCGACGCGTGTACTTGCCGATCGCGAATTCCGCGATGACGAGTGGAATCGACCAGATCAACAAGAACAGGACCCAGGGAATCAAGAACGAACCGCCACCGTTCTGAGCAACGATCCGCGAGAACCGCCAGATGTTTCCCGTCCCAACTGCGATGCCGATGACCGAAAGGACCATACCCCAGCGCGATGTGAAAAACTCTTTCTGCTCGCTGGGGAGCCGGACAGACGACATTGTTCAATCCTGTTCGTCAGAAGGTCTTGAGACTTTGAGGTAGGCTCGAATCATTTCGACTTTCTCGACCGGGTTATCACGCTCATCTCGGTCCACCGCGGCAATCTGGTCGACGACATCCATTCCATCGACAACCTTTCCAAACACCGTATAGGCGCCGTCCAAACTGGGAAGCTCCGTCAGACAGATAAAAAATTGGCTCCCGCTCGACTCTCGCTTCGGATTCACCTGGTCCGGACGGCGTGCCGCTGCGACGAAGCCGCGTTCGTGCTTTAGTCCTATCTCGGCTTCAACAGTGTATCCGGGACCCCCGATGCCGTCGTTCGACCGATCGTCGTCCTTGGAGTTCGGATCGCCTCCTTGAATTACAAAACCTGGAACGACGCGATGGAACGTCACCCCATCGTAGAAGCCATCACGAACAAGCTTCCTAAAGTTTGCAGCATGACTGGGAGCCGATTCCTCAAAGAATTCGATCACGATGCTCCCAAATTTTGTCTCGATCACTGCAAGCTCTGTTTCCCTCTGCCGCTGTGATGCTGTTCCCGATTCCTGCTGCGCACAGGGAGCGAAAACGACCACGCAGGCCAGAGCGGTAAATGCCACAGACCAGACTCTCATCTTGACCTCCTTCAGATGAAAAAAATGGCCAGAGTACCAACGAGAAAGCAGTAATACGCAAACCAACTAAATCTACCCATCTTCAATATCTCAAGCAAGACTTTGATAGCAATTAGACCCGAGACATACGCGGAGGATATCCCCGCGATGTACAAGAGGACAACACCAGACGGAGGCGATTCAGCGATCACCTCGCCCACCTTCAGAGCCGTCGCACCGAGGATAGCCGGAAGCGCCAATAGAAATGAAAACCGCGCGGAGTTCTCCCGAGATACTCCAAGAAACAACCCCGTGCTAATCGTCGAACCTGCCCGTGAAATACCAGGAATGATCGCAACCGCTTGTGCCACTCCGATCAGCAAGGTCGAACCGAGCTTAACATCGCGCCCTTCCTGCGGTTTGGCCTTGCGTGTCATCATCAGAACGAACCCGGTGACCAGGAGCATGACGGCCACCAGCTTCGGGTCAGAGAAGAATTCCGAAGCCTGGTCTTCGAATGAAAGTCCGGCAATCGCAGCTGGGATACTTCCTAGGAGTATGAGCACGGCCAATCGAAAATATTCATCATCACGGTAGAGCTGCGGTATAAACCCTGGTCGCCTGGTCGAATTGGCGACCGACACCAACATCCTCAGGACTTCCCCTCGAAAGAAGGTCAATAAACTCAGGAAGGTCCCAAAATGGACAAAGACTTCGAACGCGATGTCACCCGAAAAAGGAACTCTGAGGATTGCTTTCCCCAATACGAGATGGCCGGAACTGCTGATGGGAAGGAATTCCGTTAAACCTTGGAGGAGACCGAGAAGAACAGCCTGCGGTACGGTCAACGATCCTCCCGCGAGTTCCTAAAAATAGTATGAGAGACCAAACTTGATTCCCAAGCTAAAGAAGTGCAGCGACACATTATCTTGACTTACGCCGCTACTGAGTTTCTGGCCGTTCTTCGATTCAAGATCGCCGACGAAGTCCAACCGGATGTCCCCTGCAATGATCCCATACAAATTGCCCCCGAGCGAGGTGTGACCGGCTGCCTCGAGTTTTCCTCCGAATCCTTGAGCTGTGGAGACGATTTCCGACGGCGGAAATCCCACAGAGAATGATCCAAAATGATAGCCTACTCCAGCACCGAATTTAAACAGATAGCCCTCACGGATGATCAAATATTGGAGGACAAGCGTCGGCATGTGAACGTCATACGTGAAATCGTAGGTCCCGGTCGCCCCTTCCGCCGGGATAGTGTATGACTTCAAGAGGTATGAGTATTCCGCTTTGAGTCCCCAGGAAGCGTTCAGCTGAAACTCCGGAGAGATGAAAAACTCCACGGCTGTACCAAACTCGTCGATTCGTTCCGTGGGCGCAGCGAACGTATTGATGTAATCCACAACATCTCCGGCTGAGACCGTGCTCACCCCCATTCCACCCCCGACCCCAAAATAGTGACTGACGGCGTTCCACTGAGGCGGATCCGAAGGGTCAGGACCTACTGGAGAGCGAAACGTCCCCCCTAGATCCGTGGCTCGCTGCTGAGCGACACTGATCGAAGGGAGCAAGAGTACAATCGAGAACAAGAACCGTCGAGTCATTCTGCCCTATCCCCCGGATGGATTAACCTCAGGCCTGCCAACACCGAAGTAGGTGAAACCGTGTTCCCGCATCAGTCCAGGCTCATAAATGTTGCGCCCATCAAAAATAACCGGTCGACGCATCAGTGCTTTCATTCGAAGGAAATCTGGATACCGGAACTCGTTCCATTCCGTGAGGACAGCGAGAGCATGAGCACCCTTGAGAGCACGGTAACCGTTGTCGAAGATTTTCACCTTGCTGCCGAGCAATCTCTGGGCGCTTTTGTTCGCAGCTGGGTCATGCGCCTGAACGACGGCTCCAGCGGACAGCAATTTCTGGATGATAGCGATCGCAGGCGCTTCTCGAACGTCATCCGTACGAGGCTTGAATGCCAGGCCCCAGATGGCGATCGTCTTCCCTTTGAGCCTGCCTCTGAAATGCTTCCTCATCTTATCAAAGAGAAGGAACCGCTGCCATTCGTTGATCTCCCGCACGGCTTGAGGGATCTTTAAGTTAAAGCCGACGTCAGCCGCCGTTTTCAAGAGTGCTCGGAGGTCTTTTGCAAAACAGGAGCCGCCAAAGCCTACGCCGGGAAACAAGAACTGGGGCCCAATCCGCGGATCCGCCCCCAGTCCGCGTCGAACCATGTCAACATCGGCGCCGACACGGTCGCAGAGATTCGCAATCTCATTGATAAACGAAATCTTGGTAGCAAGGATCGAATTGGCCGCATACTTTGTAAGCTCAGCACTCCGTTCGTCCATCAGGAGGAAGCGATCCCGCGTGCGCATGAACGGCTTGTAGAGTTCATGCAACAGTTGCGCCGCTCGTTCGTTCCGAGTTCCCACGACGACCCGGTCGGGAGAGAGAAAATCATTGACCGCCGCCCCCTGCTTGAGGAACTCAGGATTCGCGATCACATCGAACTCCAGCGATGTTTGCGCCGCGATCGCTTTGCGCACTCGGTCGCACGTTCCCACCGGTACCGTGCTCTTGAGAACGATGGTTTTCGATTCCTTCATCACCTTCCCGATACGCCGCGAGACATCGAGCACCCCCTTCAAGTCGGCGCGTCCATCTCGGGAAGCGGGCGTAGGCAGGGCAATGAAAATAAGGGGCGAGTCGTCGACTGCCTTTTCAAGACTCTTCGTGAACGAAAGACGCTTTTCGCGCATGTTCCGGACGAGGAGTTCCTGAAGTCCGGGCTCGTAGATCGGCAGAACTCCCCGTTGCAACTTTCTGACTCTCCTGCTGTCGATGTCAACGCATACCACATGGTTTCCGCTCTCTGCAAAACAGGTCCCGACAACGAGCCCGACGTAACCAGCGCCGATCACAGCGATGTGCATGGCAGAATTATACCCTCTTGATTAGTACCCCTCCAAGTAGTATCTTAATATAAAGCTTAGAGGCATTCAGCTCCGATGATCCGGACTCATCCCAGTCCCCTCACAAACACCGCCTGTGGCCGGAGAACGGCACAAGCACGCTCTCACGTCAAGCGGCCCCGCCAGCAACTTCGACAGCAGATATTAACCTTTGCAGGCAAGGGTTTGCGGCTTCAACCAATCCCGCTCTAACACACTCGATTCCGCGGGACGGCTTCCTACAACACAAAAGTCTTAAAACACTCCAAACATTTAATTTAAACGGCACTAGTACTGGAGAAACAATTTTCCCCAATCGGTTTCCAGAGCTCGCCGTATCCGTTTCCGTCCCACAAAGTTGTACCAGTACACGTCGTGATACAGCCGTGAGGCAGCGTAGGACCATGGCACAAGAAAAGTCCGGAGCAAGAGTTTCTCGAGCGGCTTCAACGGACCCCAGTAGATCAACTTCTGTCCTCTGCTCGCAACGGTGTCCTGGTGACCGTTGAAGCGGAAATTGACCGTGGAGATGTCCTCGCCGACCACATTAATCGCGTGCGGGTCTCCACATCCGAGGCCTTTCTCGTGGGCGAGTCGTATGAATTTGATAGAAAGCGGGTCAAACCCCATCATCTTCGCCGCGACTGCATCGATCGCGACCTGGTCTGCACTAGCGAGAATGTAGTTGGTAACGTGCGGGACCATACACCTCGGACCGGGTCCATCGCCAGAAAACGTCCCGTCCATGACGGCAAAAATTCCGCTGTGGATTTCCTTTTGAATGACTAGAAGGTCCACGAGCGTCTCGTGAATTACCGAGTGAGTCCAGTGCCTCTTCTCATGGAGTAATCCGCCGAACGCATTCTTCATCGCTCCCGTGATCGTCGTGAACACGTGCGTTTTCATTGTCGGCAGATGGAGGATGTTCTCGCCGATCATGCGCTTTGGGATGTAGATGCCTTCAGGAAAGATCTGATCAAGAACGAGCATTTTCTGTCGAGGCTCGTAGCGAGTCCACTGCTCATCCGGCTCGTAGAGATGGACGTTCCGCAACCCGTACTTATCAACAACGACCTTCTTGTGTTTGTTCGCAACCTCCCCCTTCTTTGCGCTGACGACAACGGTTCGATTGTGGTACGCGTAGAGCTTTTCCTTCGAGAAACCCTCTTCGAGAAGCGTTTTGATGACGCCGTCCAGCTGCCAGGGGGTGCTCGAACAGGCTGGATAAAAAAGCTGCCAGGAGATGTTCACCTTGAGCGCCGTAACTCGGTCCTTGGGCAAGGAGACCTGATAATCGGCCAGTCGCATGAGCCGGCCGTAATCATCGAGGACGGTCGCAGGCGTCGTCTTTAGCACGGCTACTTTCGCATTCATCTCACGTCTCACCCTGCTCGGAGGTTTTGGACAGCTGCCCCCCCTCGGG
>JAZGDE010000014.1:0-5011 GCA_036477295.1 Bacteroidota bacterium
TTGATGTGGAGGATCAGCTTGATATCTTTATTCGTGTAGATCCGATTGCCCGCGCGATTCTTCGCTGGCTTCAACTGCTCGAACTCAGATTCCCAGTACCGCAAGACATACTGCTCGAGACCTGTGATCTTACCCACCTCACTGATCGAGTAGTAGAGCTTCTTGATGCCGAGCGACTTCATCCGTTCCTCGAAAGGTGTTCGACAAACGCAGTTGTGCGCTATGGTAACGAAAAGACCAGAAATATGCAAGGAAGGAGTGCATCAGCTGGGGTCCTAAATTGAAGTAGAGTGAACTTATGAGTTTTTCGATTTCTTGTTGCATAAGCTGAAGCCAATGGCAAATCCGACAGCTACACCATGAGCTAAACCAACACAAACCAAAAAGCTCATCTCTGCCATCGCTGCGCCAATTCCAGCACCGAATCCAATCGCAAGACCTTTCAGGTTCCTAGCACTACGCTGAGGTGTATCAGTTTGCGATTTTGCTCCCACTTTATTCTACTTCAACGTTAACTTCCTATTTTCTTCCATCGCAGATCTCTCAGCCTCAAATCAGGACAGTATCCATCATCGCAAGGTAAGCCGACTCACAATCATGCCGAAATCGCCGTATTTTCAATGACGACGCATGCAACAACGTACGTCTCGGAGTGCGAGAGCGAGAGAAAAATCTTGCAGTTTGACAAAAGTTCCGCCGCTTGGCGATACAAAATGATGCGGGGCTCACCCGAAGGATTGTTCACGATCTCAACATCCTTCCAACGGAATCCTCTCCTCCATCCAGTTGCAAGGGCCTTACTCACCGCTTCTTTGGCCGCGAAGCGCGCAGCAAAATGTTCGTAAGGATTATTCTTCGTTTTGCAGTATCGGATCTCAACGTCGGTGTAGACCTTCTCTAGGAAAGCACCGCCCCACGCTTCAATCCCCTTGCGGATTCTCGCGATTTCGATGATGTCGATACCGAGACCCTGAATCATACCTGATCACAGTTCAACTCGTTGAGAACATGATTCAACGCCCAAACCGTTCTTTTCGAAATCTTGCAGTGCGATAAACGTTCCGATCACACTGCAGCCGAGAGTTCATTTTCTTTTCGAACGATATCGAGCAGTTCTTTGATGTCCACAATGTCGTAGTCAGAGCGCGGATCGACCGTACCAAACTGATCTCCGTAGCGAGCAAAGACCGTCTTCATCCCCACCTGGGCCGCGCCAACGACATCACGTTCAGCCCAATCACCGACCATTAGCGTCTCCTGCGGCTGAACCTTCATCAACTCCAGCATCTTTTTAAAGGGCAAGGGGCTCGGTTTTCGTTCACTCGTATCGTCGAAGGTCACCACATAGTCAAACATGTGGTGGAAATTGAGATAGCATAACCGCAGCCAGGCCTCGCGTGCGGGAGCGTCGGAAATGACGCCGAGTTTCAACCCGAGCTTCAGCAGCCCCATTAGGGTCATGTAGACATGGGGGTACGGGACGAGGGCTGCTTCGCGTGCTCGCCGATAGGCAATGATCCCTGCGGAGAGTATTTTGTAATCGACTTTCTGAAACTCATTGTAAAGGAGCAGATCAAACACCTTCTGAAACTCGATGCCCTTTTCTTCGTAAATTGCATCGATTTTCGCCTGAATTTGCTCGTAGGGGAGTTTGAACCCAGCGTCGATCATGGAACGAATCGCCGCATCAATCGCCTGCTGCTTCATAGCCATGAAATCGACCAGCGTGTTGTCGAGGTCGAAAATCACCGCTTTGATCATCTCGTTCTACTCACTGAGATTTCCACGGTGACTGTCACGCACGGTCTCCTTCCCCAAGGCACGGCTTCGCCGTCGAACGAGAACGAGCACAAGCTCATTTCTTCTGCACCGCTTCCATCAGCGCCTGAACGGCCAGGACGTAGCTCGTTTCACCAAATCCTGAAACCACTCCCGTGCAGGCTGGCGAGATCACCGACTTCTGACGGAACTCTTCCCGTTTGTGGATATTAGACAAATGGACTTCAATCACGGGCACGCTCACGGCAGAAAGAGCATCGCGGATGGCGTATGAGTAATGGCTGTACGCCCCAGGGTTGATGATGATGCCAGCGTAATCGCCGTCGACGGCAGTGTGGATTTGGTCGATGATCTCCCCTTCGGAATTCGTCTGGAAGAAATGAAAATCGACCTTCGGGAAAGCCTTCCGGAGAGATCGGATGATGTCCGCGAGCGATTTCTTGCCGTAGATCTCCGTCTGCCGACTGCCGAGCAGGTTCAGGTTCGGACCGTTAACGACGAGCACTTTCATTGGGAGACATCCGAATTAGTGAGGTCGGGCAGCTTTGACGAGTTCATCTTCGATAAAGGCGCGAAGGGCAGGGTCGATCTCAAGATGCTCGATACCGATTGCTGCGAGACCTTGAACCAGGACCGAAAGTTTCCTGCTCAACGGAAGCTTCTTGTTAATCACGACAATCCGCTCCTCCTTGAGAACGCAGAATCCCCCTTCGAAATCTCCTTTTTCAAGCCGGACGCGAATCCCGTTACCGGATGCCAGGTCTTGCATCTGCTGATACACTTTTTCAGGATCCATAATTTCAAGCCGAAACAGATGGTGGCCAAACCTATGATTTTTTCGCCAAACAATCAAGCATTCTTAGCTCTCATAGACTCGAAGCTTGAGTCCCCGCGAATCGAATCCTTTCAACCCTACGACGTTTTCTTATGATCGATTTCCCAATTTTTCAACCAGCTGACATCGTGGATGAGATTCATCATCTGGCTCATCCCTTCATGGGTGAGCGAAAAGAACTTTACCTTGAAGTGCTCCTTTACGTCTTCCGGAGCCTCTTTCACGAGTGTGCGTATGAGCGTCGAGACTTTTTCATAGTTCTCATTGAAGAGGCTCGAGAGCTTGTCGTAACCTTCTCCCGCCGGACCGGTTCGCTGCATCACGTTAAACGTGTTCCAGAGCGACTTCGCGAAAAAGGCGATGTCATCGAGAACTTGCTGCTTACGCTGTGTTTGTGCAAGCTCGATGATCTGAGCGAGCTCCTCCTGGTTTTTGAGACGGCGGGAGGAGTACTCGTCGAGCTCCTGCACAAATCGCCTTGTCTCTTCGCTAATTCGCATGAGGATTCACTCTGTCGAAGAGTGTTGCCTGACCTGTGCAAGCACAAAGGAGCGAATTTTCTGAGGCGAAGGAAGTTCGCGCTTCCACTTGCCGTGGTAAAGAAGAGGCTGAAGCAGTGGCTGAAGTGCGCGACTGGTCGACTTCTGCTGGACCGGAAGCATCAACCGTTCCCCAGTTCGCGGATTGACGTAGACCTGCTTTGCTCCGGACATCTTCCCCCGCTTCGCGATGGGCTTGCCATCGATTTCCACGATGTCCATCGCAAAGTCGAGCACGGGTGCATTGCTGATGGAAGCCCCGACACCATACGCGTCGACGACCTGATTCAACTCGCGGATGGAATCTTCATCCATGCCACCGCTCACAAACAGTTTCACCTGTTTGAAACCATGGATATCCAACTCCCACCGGACTTCCTTCAGGATACTCAGGAAATCTCCACGGCGGGATGCTGGCGTATCGAGGCGAACCGCAAACAGATCCTTCCCCAGCGCCCCTGCAACTCGTAGCGACTCGATTTTCTCATCCTGGAAGGTATCGACCAGAGCGACGCGCTTCACGGATTTCTCAATAACTTCATGAAATGCCTTGCTTGCCTTCACGGTCTCTCCGATGAGGAGAATGAGCGCGTGCGGCATCGTCCCGGCCGCCTGCGTTCCGAGCAGCTCGGCTCCTGCGATGTTGGCCACGCTATCACAGCCTCCAATATAGGCACTCCGATCGATCATGGGACTGATGGCAGGGTGCATGCGTCGCGCTCCGAAGTGCGACACAATCCGATTTCCTGCCGCGAGGCGAATCCGAGCAGCCTTGGTCGCGACACCGGATGCCTGACATAGAAAACCGAGGAGCGCCGTCTCATAGACGGCAAACTCCAGATAGTTGCCTTCGATCTCAAGGACCGGTTCGTGGGGATGAAAGATCGTTCCCTCTTCCATCGCGCGGACGCCAACGGGCAAACCTTTCAATACTTCGCAGGCTTCTTCAAGACCTGCAAAGACTCCCCAACTGTAGCGTGAAGGAAATTTCTTTACGACGAACTCCGCGCGGACAGTTTTATTGATCTTTTTTGCCTTCAGAATCTCGACAGCGCGCAGAAAGTAGATGTCGGTAACTCTGCCCTGCTTGATATGATCGTCGGATGCGCGATGAAACATTGGTGGGAAATCCGGTTGGGAGTCAACAAGTTATAGATCAATGCCCGGCCAGTTATCGATCGGGTCAGTTGATTTGACAACGTGCATTCCTGCATCTGCGAAGCGCTGAAAGGCCGCATCCGCCTGGTCGGTGAAGTCGACAACTCCGCGAACAACTACTGGCGACGTACAATCCTCCAAAAGGTATACCTTCCGGACAAGATCCGCATCGACGGCGATGATCTCAGTGAGTAAGTCATTGACCGTCCAGGCCACGCAGTGGCTCTTCGCTTGGCCAGCGATGATCACCACATCGAAGTCCTGTACTTTCTTCATGAAACGCGTATTCTTCTGAGCAAGCGGCTGGCCGTCAGGACCTTCCAGTACCTCCGGAGAGAATACCGAGTAGTGTTCAGTCAGAGGGTTGTCCCCCTTGATCTCAAAACGGGTCTGACTGCTACGCGCGATGCAGTGGAAGAAGAGCGCTTCCTCGACTGCGGAGACCAGACCGTGGCCAATCCCACCGAGCAGGGAATGATAACGCCACACCATAAGCGGATACTTTCCGCCTTCAGTTAACTTCTGCACATAGTGCAGGACATGACGCTGCAGACTCCTGTCATTGCCATCCGCTACGCTATGTGCAACGTCAGGATTAACTTTCCAGACGCCTTTTTTCACGTCTTCCAGAGAAATTATTGTCTGAGCACCTGTTGGATGTTGACCGGCATCGTTAATCCAAAATACAGGATGGAAAATC